>WFXU01000068.1 GCA_015490455.1 Hyphomicrobiales bacterium | reverse complement strand
GAGCGCCAAAGCCGGACTTGGCACTAATGGCTATAAATCAATTTCGGGTTCTGTTGGCGTGGGCGGTAAGTTTTGATAGGTTGAGGGCGAATGGCGCCCTTGCTAATTCAAATTAGCAGGGGCGTTAATCTAATCAGAAATCAGAAGTCGGGGGGAGGGAACAAAATTTTGCCGCTTCTGATAATATGGCATAAATTATCTGGCTTCCTCAAGCCAAAGCTTTTGCATTTTCATAATTTTGAGTTCATCAACCGAGTTGATGGTGTTAAATGAGGCACCGGTCTACGCCTCACTTTGGCGAAGGCTATAAAAATATTAGCGCCGCCATTTTCGCTCGCCCACGCAGATAAAACCAATATATTCCTGCCCTCCTTAATCAACCTGCCCCCTTTAACGCCTCTAATTATTTCCACTTGATTGAGCAGCCAGCAGAAGGAATTTGGTTTTTTGGCCCCTTACCAGTTTTGGCAATTTCTAACATGGCTTCAACCAGATCGCGCCTGGCATTGGCGGGAGGCGGGTCTATTCTGCCCTCATCTAAGCGGCCACGATATTCAATAATTCCATCCTTATTAAGCCCATAAAAATCAGGTGTGCAAACGGCTTCCCATTCCTTTGCCACTTGCTGGCTTTCATCATGCAGATAGGGAAAGGTAAAGCCACGTTCTTTAGCAAATTTTATCATATTTTCAAAACTATCCTCGGGATAATTTATAGCGTCATTAGAACATATGGCAGCAAAACCAATCCCCTCTTGCTTTAGCCTATCAGCATCAGCGACCAGACGCGAAGTAATAGCCTTAACATAGGGACAATGATTACAAATAAATACAATTACTGCGCCATTTTTACCCATAATATCGCTAAGACTATAATTATTCCCATCGGTTGCGGGCAGGGAAAAATCCGGTGCCTTTATTCCTAATTTCGGTGCTTCTGGTTGTACTGGCATAATTCCTCCAATTTTCAAAATTTCAAGAGCTCGAGCACATATAACAGATTCGCGGCAGATACCACGCAAAACCAATTATCTATTACAACAATATTATATTTGAATATATATTGATAGAACGAATATTTTGACAAATTTGTCAAATAATAGCAGAACGTCCAATTTTCTTAATGAATTTCTAGCAATTTTGACAAAATGACATTTTTCAGTGCTAATATATATAGATAATTTAGTGGAGTATGATTTGCTTATTTTAACCTTTATTTTACACCTTGCAGCGGCGACAATGCTGCTTCTTTATGCGGTTCGAATGGTTCGCACCGGTATTGAAAGGGCTATGGGGCCTTCTTTTAGGCGGATTATAACCGGAAAAAAACGTAATAATTTTGAATTATCTCTAGTTGGCATCATATTGGCAATCATATTACAAAGTTCAGCCGCAACAGCTATTTTAGCGACAGGATTTGCCGCAACAGGATTTATAACCATATCTATGGGGCTTGCTATTGTTCTTGGTGCTGATCTTGGTTCGGCATTTGTAATCCAAGTCCTTTCTTTCCGTCCCGATTGGCTCATACCAATATTATTGGTTATCGGGGGTTGGTTATTTCTTAATGCCCAGTCACTTGCTCTTAAACAAAGCGGCAAAATCCTACTGGGCATTGCCTTTATTCTTATTGCGCTTGGCATGATAGGGGCTGCCACTATGCCGATAAGGGAGAGTGACTTTTTACCTATTTTAGTTTCTTATCTTGAAAGCGAATATGTTAGCGCCTTTCTTTTGGGCACGCTACTTACCTTTATTATGCACTCTTCAGTCGCTGCAATTTTAATGTTTGTAACATTTGCGCAGCTTGGCATCATACCTCTTAGTGTTGGCATTTCAATGGTGCTTGGCGCTAATTTAGGCTCTGCCCTAGTTGCGCTTTGGCTTACAAAAAATGTTGAAAGATCAGCAAGACAAATAACGATGGCCAATTTAATTTTACGCGGCTCTGGCGCTATCATTACTCTTTATGTGCTTGCAAAACTTCCGGTTCCTAAATTGCTAATAGGTTTTGGTGCAGGGCAGGCATTGGTAAATACCCACCTAATATTTAATATTGCCTTATTATTTATCTCATTGCCAATAATAAATCTAATTCTAAAACCCTTAGCCAAATTAATGCCGCCTGAAACCGGTAAAAATGCCGAAGATGAATTAAAGGTGCAAAGCGCGCTTGATAAAAATGCAATTCATAATCCTAGTTTGGCTATTGCCAGCTTGCGGCGCGAATTATTACGCATGGGAGGGATTGTTGAAATAATGATGCGCCCGGTAATGGAGCTCTATCAATCTGGGGATAAGGAAAAAATTAAAAAAATTCAGCAATTAGATAAAATTATAAATAAATCTTTGACAGATATACGCCGCTATGTAGCCTCTTTAGACCGTTCAAAAATGAGCAAGAAGGAAAAACAGAGCACGCAGGAATTAACAGAATATGCCATCGCGCTTGAGATTGCTGGTGATATTGTCTCTAAGAGATTATTAATCTTAGCCGAAAAATATAATCTTAGGCGGCTAAGATTCTCTGAAAAAGGTTGGGATGAATTGCTGCATATACATGAAAGAATTATGGCCAATATTACTCTGGCATTTAATTTATTAGTTTCTGATGATTTAGATATTGCGCGTCAATTGGTTGAAGAAAAAGCAGAAATTGCTAATATGGAGCGTAAAAGTCGCTATAAGCACCTAAAAAGGCTGCGTTCGGGCGAAGAAATTAGCTTTCAAAGCTCCGATATTCATCTTGAAACATTGCGCGCTCTAAAAGATTTTAATTCGCAAATTTCTTCTATTGCTTATCCAATTCTTTATCGCTCAGGGCAATTATTAGAGACAAGGCTGGTTGAAAATCCCAATCCTGAAAAGGAGCATAATGAATAATATTGCTCTATTTTGGCTAATTACCCTTGAGTGAGGGTAAAAATGTAACTATTTGCGGAAAAATTGTAATTATGAGAACAGCGCCCAATAATAAAAAGAAAAATGGTAAAGCAGCAGCGGCAATGGTTAGAATATTTTTGCCTGTTAATCCCTGAATAACAAATAGATTAAAGCCGACGGGAGGGGTAATTTGGCTCATCTCAACTACAATTACCAAATATATGCCAAACCATAATGGATCTATGCCCGCTGCCTCAACCATTGGTAAAATAATGGAAGTTGTAAGAACAACAACTGAAATACCGTCTAAAAAACAGCCCAATAAAATAAAGAAAATTGTCAGGGCTAATAAAAGAGCAAAGGGAGAAAGTTCAAAACTACCGATCCAGGCAGCCAGATTGCGCGGTATTCCTGTAAATCCCATTGAAGTTGTCAAAAATGCCGCACTGACCAAAATAAAGGCAATCATAGCAGATGTTACAGTTGCTCCCATCAGGCTCTCAACGAACATTTTCTTGCTTAAGGTTCCGTTTTTCCATGCTAATAAAAGTGAAAAAACAACTCCCATTGCCGCAGCATCTGTTGGCGAGGCAATACCTAAATAAATTGAACCAATTACCCCTAAAATAAGCAAAATTACCGGAATTAGAGAATGTGAGGCTTTTATTTTTTCCTTAAAGGTAAATTTGGAATTTTCACTTGGAATTTTATCGCCAAGCATTTTTGCCCGAATAATAACATAAAGAGCAAACATTAAAACCAACATTATACCCGGTAAAATTCCAGCAATAAATAAACGTGCAACAGATTGTTCGGTAGCGACCCCATATACAATTAAAATAATAGAGGGTGGAATAAGCAGGCCAAGAGTTGCCGAACCGGCTAAAGTTCCTAAAATCATTTTTTCCGGATAGTTACGTTTGCTAAGTTCAGGAATTGACATTTTCCCAATGGTCGCAGCCGTTGCAGCGGAAGAGCCGGAAACGGCCGCAAAAATAGCACAACCAAAAATATTTACATGTAATAATCTGCCAGGCAATTTTGTAAGCCATGGCGAAAGGCCGGAAAACATATCTTCTGACAGGCGAGAGCGCAAAAGAATTTCTCCCATCCAAATAAACATAGGTAAGGCCGCCAAAGCCCAAGAATGACTTGCTCCCCAAAGAATAGTTGCCATTACTTGCCCAACAGGAGCAGAAGAAAAAATAACTATTCCCGCTATTGCAATTATAATAAGGGAAAAGGCCACCCACACCCCAGCCGCTAATAAGGCCAGTAAACCAGCAAGCAATAAAATTATAATAATAATCTCCGGCATGGCTAACCTATATCCTTTGATTTAAGAATGGGAGAGCGCTTAATTATGGTTGAGATGGTTAAATCTATTAGGGCGATGGATAAAATAGCCAGCCCCAGCACCAAAGATAGTTGCACTATCCATAAGGGAACTGCGATAATACCGGGAGATAAATCGCCAAATTTATATGATTCAAAAGTGAGTCTGCCCATATACCAGGTGGCATAAATTGCAACTATAGCGCAAATTGTTAGAGAAAAAATTTCAAAAATCAGGCGTATTTTTTTTGGTAAAAATTGTAAGACCAGACTAACCCGAATATGCCCACCGCGCATCAAAGTATAGGCTAAAGCCAAAAAGGACGATGCTGCCAAAAAGAAGCCGGCTAACTCGGCATAGGAAGGAATAATTAACGCATAATCAGTGCCAAATAATTTAGTTATGAGATTTAGCATAACTTGGACGCTTACCAGCAAACATATTAATACTAAAAAACTAGCAGCCAATATACCGCTAACCGAATAAAGCCCATCAAGAAATTTTCTAATCATTGCTTTCTTCCAGAGCAGGCGGACAATTCCGCCTGCGAAAATTTTGGATAATGTTACATCAAATAATTAGCAATAATGGTTTTAGCCTCATCGGAGGCGCTTTCATTCCATTCTTTTTGCATTTGCTCCCCTATGGCTTTTAGCCCTTGCATAAGTTCGGCGCTTGGCTCAACAACATTTATGCCATTTTCGGCTAAAATTTTGGTTTTTTCATCTGTTTCCGCTCTACTCATTTCCCAGCCTCGCTTTTCAGCTCTTTGTGCGGCCTCTAAAATGGCATTTTGCACGGAAACATCTAAACTATCAAATGCTGCCTTATTTACTACTACAATATTTTTAGGAACCCACGCATTAATTGGGGTGTAAGTAGTTACGAAATCCCAAGATTTGGAACTAACGCCGGTTGAGGGAGAAGTAATCATTGCTTCAACTTGCCCAGTTGAAAATGCCTGCGGTATGTCGGGCGCTTCAACTTGTGTTGGCACTGCTCCAGCAAGGGTAGCAAATCTTTCTAAAGCGGCATTATAGGCTCTGAATTTAAGCCCCTTAAGATCTTCAACCCTATTTACCTCCGTCTTTGTGTAAAGCCCCTGAGGTGGCCAGGGAACAGCAAATAATGGCATAAGACCCTGTTTGGCTAATAGTTTGGTTATGACCGGTTTTTGTGCTGCCCATAATTTTTCGGCATCTGCATAAGAAGTCGCAACAAAGGGTTGAGAATCTATACCAAAAGCAGCATCCTCATTTGATAGGCGTGAAAGGAAAAATTCACCTATTGGCACCTGGTTTGAGCGCACCGCATTCTTTATGTCAGGATGTTTATAAAGTGAACCGGCAGAATGGACGGTAATTTTAAGGGCGCCATTTGTTGCCTCTTCAATTTCCTTTGTAAATTCAATTATATTAATTGTATGAAAAACCTTATCTGAATAAGGTGTGGGCATATCCCATGTCTGTGCCATTGCGTTAAATGGCAATATGACGCTCAGCGCCATGAGAGCCAGAGTAAAAAATTTTCTCATTATAACCTCCCTATTTGGTTTATATCTGGTTTAATCTATAAAGGGCAACCAACTAACCACACCCCCCGCTGGTAATTTGGCTATTATTGGCAAAATTATCCATAATTCATATTTTGCGGTTTGATTATCGCTCTAAGCAATTAAAAAGGTCAAGCCGAAATAATTTAATTTGTAATTGTGCTCGTTAAGAATTAAATTATTTTCCCAAAAATATAGTTTTGCTTTTAGATATGCCCTTTTTATGCCCGGCTTTGACAATATAGAAGTAATAGTTCAACATGAACAAACTGATTATAAATTTCCGGTTTGGTGCTTAACTAATAATAACAGCTCATTCAGAAACTGTTCATATATGAAATGTCAATATATGCCCGAACCTGAATTTTGACTATTGGCAGAAAAGGGGACAAAATGAAAAATTTAATAAATTCTATTCTATTTATCTTTACGTTAATTGGTGTGATAATAGCCGGTTTTGCCGCTATAGCTGCACCGGCAACTTCAAATGTTTCATTGAATGTGCGCACCGGGCCGGGAACCAGTTTTAGAGTGGTTGATACATTATATCCCGGCGAGCGGGTGGAAGTTAAGGAATGTGTTTCTAATGGTTGGTGTAGAATTGAACATGTGGGACCTGATGGCTGGGTGAGCGCTAGATATTTAACGCCCATTACGGGTGGATCGGGTTCATCCCCTGCACCTGTTCCTTCTTCAGATCCCGATTGTAGTTTTGGTATTACTATTGGGCCGGGCGGACCTTCATTTTCACTACAATGTGGCGATGCTCCAGCACCAACTCCTCCAGCTCCTCCCCCTGCGCCTCCAGCACCAGAGCCAGATAAAGTTTGCTTTTATAAAGGCAATAATTATACCGGCTCAAGAGCTTGTGTATCGCCTGACCTTGTTCGTCCCAACATGTCGGCATCTTGGGATAATGCGGTTTCCTCGATAACGGTGCATGGCGATGCTAAAGTAAAACTATGTCAGGGAGCTAATTTTACCGGTCTTTGCCAGATTTATTCCAGCGATAGAGCTGTTTTGCCAGGCTCATTAAATAATAAAATATCTTCTTATGAAGTATTTACTGGTAGCCCGACACCGCCTCCGCCTCCACCTGTGGCAACAGAGGCATGTTTTTTCAAGGGTAATAATTATACTGGCAGCCGGACTTGCGTTCCGGAAGGCACCAGCAGGCCTACATTACCTGCCTCATGGAATAACTCTATATCCTCCTTCACCGTTTCGGGGGGGGCAAAGGTGAAAATATGTCAGGGAGCTAACTTTACCGGTCTTTGCCAGACATATAGTTCAAATAGGGCTGTATTAAATGGTAATTTTAACAATAAAGTTTCTTCTTATGTGGTGTTTACCGGCACTCCGCCTTCTCCACCGCCAACTCCGCCTGCAATACCTGTTACTCACTCTACAGGTCCGCTAAATATACCGCAAACCTATATG
This sequence comes from Hyphomicrobiales bacterium, assembly GCA_015490455.1. Taxonomy (GTDB): domain Bacteria; phylum Pseudomonadota; class Alphaproteobacteria; order Rhizobiales; family Devosiaceae; genus S141-66. The sequence goes on along the minus strand of WFXU01000068.1, from coordinate 53,844 downwards.
GCAGATCTTGATACTGGCGCTATAACAACTAGCGGTGCTGACATTTGGTATCAGGCGGTAACGGCAGTGAATAAATTTATCACCCCCAGAAATGGAGCAAAATTATCGGTTAGTGGTCCAGCACAAAGAGGTTATGCTGGTTGTTCCAGTGCCTCATATTCTGCAAATAGAATATCCATCTGGACTTTACCCATAGGAACTTATGTTTGCGTGAAAACCAATGAGGGTAGAATATCTGAGTTCCGCCTTAATAGCTATACGGGCACGACGATGAATCTTGGATATACTACTTGGGCTAATTAGACGGGTTTGGCTTAAGTAAATTATCAAATATATAAATAAGGCGCCACTGCTAGTGGCGCCTTTATTCTATGAATTTACTAAATTGAAATCTACAAAAATCCCTCAAACTAACTCACATAAATTAAACATAAAATAGATGGGCTATTCATCCGCCATTCATAGCATTTATGTTCTACTGTCGGTATTAAGCAATATTTGTTTTTCATAGATGAGGGAGAAAAATTATGAAAATTTCAAAATTCTTTGCAATTGCGACAACCGCCATTTTTACTTTTATTATCTCAATTACCCCTATTTTAGCAGCGCCAGCGGTTGCAAAATCCGCAGTGAATGTTCGCAGCGGTCCGGGCACAAATTTTGCTAAAATAGACGTTCTTTATGCCGGAGAAGAAGTGACCATTACTCAATGTCAGGGTGGTTGGTGTTATGTTAAACATCCTGGTCCAGATGGTTGGGTAAGCAAAAATTATCTTGCGCCAAAAACAAGCGGTAACTCTAGTGCAGATGAAGCTGCTCTAGCCGCCTTTATGTCTGTTTTTGGAGCTGTAGTGAAAAATATTACAACTCCACCTCCAGCACCAACTTCGAAGGTTTGTTTTTATAATGGAATTAATTATACTGGAGCAAATTTTTGCGTAAATGCCGGCTCTAATAATAATAAATTAGTCGGTTTTTGGAATAATAGAATTTCCTCACTAAAAGTGATGGGAGGTGCAAATGTCACCCTATGCCAAAATTGGTATTATGGAGGCTTTTGCAAAACATATTCCACAAATAAACCTTCACTCGGAATTATCATGAATAATAAGGCGTCATCATTTCAAACATTTTAGTTTTGAAATAAAATTATAACCGCCCCCAAAGTAAAAGTGGGGCGGTTTTGCATATAAAGACAGGCTAAACCTAAACTTTCCGTGTTGAACAAGGGTTCGGCTAAAATTATGCTTCTTTACCATTTTCCTTGTTTATTTTTCATGTTTCATTCCCCAATATTTACTCATTGCCAAATAAGCATAAGAAGCCGACCAAGTAATGAGCACCAAGCCGGTTAGCGATTCAATTGCAGTTAAAAAACGCAAATGCCCAGTTGGAAAAATTTCACCCATTCCCAAAGTTGTGAAATTAGAAGCGGAAAAATAAAAATAATCAAGCCAATTTCCCTCAGGCGAGCCAATCAGAGCACCCATTCCCCATTGATGCTGCATCAAAGCAAAGGCAAGAGCAAATAGCGATATTTCAATTATATGCGCAATAAAAACCGCAAAAATTATGATTAATAATCTTGCTCTATGTAGCATAGGGATTTTGGGCAGGAAATTTGAGACATTGCGCAATGCTTCATAGTGAACTAAAATAGAGCTGACAACAAGAATTAAACTTATTATAATTACGACAAACATAGACCAGCCCCATTATTAGATTAAATATATTATTTTGTTCTTACAAAATAATAGCTATAATTAGCTCCAGTCAATAATAGTTTGCCGGCATATTTTGTTCCATAGGGGCTATGAAAGGGGAGTAAAAATAAATTATATGAGGTAATTAAGAAAAATTCTTGGTTTGGATTATTTTGGTAGTTATTTATGACTAAAAGAAAGCAGTTTGATTTTTCTATCGATGATTTTATTAGTGAAATAGAAAGGGCTGAAGAAATAGAAGTGAGCAAGCGCCTGCCGCAAGAACGGCTGAAAAATAAGCGGCGTTTAGACCAGGCTGCGCGCCGTGAGCGCATAGAAGAGGCTGCGCGTAATAATCGTGAACAAGAATTGCGCTCAACCAGTAAAACTTCCCACCCAGAAACCAAAACTGGCATTAGCAAAAGGACTAACAAATCTAAAACTAATCCTGTGGAAAGACCAACCAATATTGCGGGATTTGGTGAGAGCGAACAAGCTAGTTTTGCTTATAAAAATGAAAATAAAAGTGGGGCTAAAGCGACCATTATTGCCCTAAAAAATCTAATTGAACATGGGCGTAAAGAAGTTGAGGGGACTGCGGCCTGGACGCCGCACCGCCCTAAGCGCCCCAAAATGCCAGATGAACAGGTAAAATTAGAATTAGTTACTAATTTTACCCCGCAAGGGGATCAACCAGAAGCTATTAAGCAATTGGTTGAAGGAATAAATAATGGTGAAACAGATCAGGTTTTGTTAGGGGTTACCGGCTCGGGCAAGACTTTCACCGCCGCGCAAATTATTGCGCAAACTCAGCGCCCCGCACTTATTCTAGCACCAAATAAAACTCTTGCGGCGCAACTTTATGGCGAATTCAAAAATTTCTTCCCCAATAATGCGGTGGAATATTTCGTCTCTTTTTATGATTATTATCAGCCCGAAGCCTATGTGCCGCGCTCTGATACTTATATTGAAAAAGATGCGCAAATTAATGAGCAAATAGATAGAATGCGCCACGCCGCAACCCGCTCGGTGCTTGAAAGAAACGATACGATTATTGTTGCTTCAGTTAGTTGTATTTATGGTATTGGCTCGGTTGAAACCTATACTTCCATGATTTTTGATCTTAAAGTTGGCGAATCCGTAAAACAGCAAAAATTGCTTAAAGATTTAGTTGCATTACAATATAAAAGAAGCGATTTGGATTTTACTCGCGGCTCTTTTCGGGTTCGTGGTGATGTGGTTGAGATTTTCCCTGCTCACTATGATAGCGCTGCCTGGCGCATTAGCATGTTTGGCGATGAGATTGAAAATATTACGGAATTTGACCCTTTAACCGGCAAGAAAATCCAACAATTAAAAAATGTCAGAGTCTATGCTAATTCGCATTATGTAACTCCGCGCCCAACTTTATTAGAGGCGATGAAAGGAATAAAACAGGAGCTTAAACAACGGCTTGAAGAATTAAATAGGGCTGGTCGCTTGCTTGAAGCGCAAAGATTAGAGCAGCGTACTATTTTTGACCTTGAAATGATGGAAGCAACAGGAAGTTGCGCTGGGATTGAGAATTATTCGCGCTATTTAACTGGGCGTAATCCGGGTGAACCGCCCCCAACATTATTTGAATATTTGCCCGATAATGCTTTGATTTTTATTGATGAAAGCCATGTAACTATTGGGCAGTTGGGCGCGATGTATCGTGGTGATTTTCGCCGTAAAGCAACTTTGGCGGAATATGGCTTTCGCTTGCCTAGCTGTATGGATAATCGTCCTTTGCGCTTTGAAGAATGGAACGCTATGCGTCCGCAAACAATATATATTTCGGCAACTCCGGGCAAATGGGAATTGGAGCAAACTAATGGCGAATTTGTAGAGCAGATTATTCGCCCAACCGGTCTAATTGATCCAGAAGTTGAAGTTCGTCCCGCTCGCACACAGGTTGATGATGTTATTGATGAAATAAGAAGGGTTATAAAAAAAGGTTATCGCACTTTGCTGACTACCCTAACCAAAAAAATGGCAGAAGATCTAACCCAATATATGCACGAACAGGGGATTAGAGTGCGCTATATGCATTCTGATGTTGATACTTTAGAGCGAGTTGAAATTATCAAAGATTTGCGGCTTGGTGCATTTGATGTTTTGGTGGGGATTAACTTGTTGCGTGAGGGGCTAGATATTCCTGAATGTGCTTTGGTTGCTATTCTTGATGCGGATAAGGAGGGTTTTTTACGTTCGGAAACTTCACTTATTCAAACTATCGGGCGGGCAGCAAGAAATGTTGATGGCAAAGTAATATTATATGCTGATAAAATTACCGGTTCAATGGAAAGGGCACTAGCGGAAACTGATAGAAGGCGCAAAAAACAATTAGCCTATAATGAAAAACATAATATTACACCAAAAACGGTTAAATCCGGCATCAAGGATATTGTGGATAAAATTGCTGAAGCCGATTATTATACCGTTCCGATTGGCTTAAATGAAGATGAAAATAAATGGCAATATAAGGGGGGTAACTTAGATAAAACCATTAAGAGATTAGAAGAAGAGATGCGCACCGCCGCCAGCAATCTAGAATTTGAAAAAGCCGCCAAATTACGCGATGAAATTAAGCGACTTAGAGAAATGGAATTGGATATTTTATGACAAAACTAATACAACTCCCACCCTTTCAACAAATTGAAACTAATAATATGTCTCTGCCCTCTGACTCTTGCCTTCTGATTTCTGATTTCCGCAAATAATAATATATTAAAAATTCTCCACGGAGGACCACATTTGACAAATTAAAATGTTGATTCGTGTTAGTATTTTTATGAGTCTAAATAATCAATTTTATTAAAAATTTCTTGCCTATAATTTATACCCGGATGCACTAAAAACATTAGACTTGTTTCGCCAAGCTGTTTGGCTATTGGCAATCTTTCTTTTGGGCGAAAACCTGTATCAGCAAAGGCTTTTTCTAAATAAACCTCAGAACATGACCCTTGAAAACAAGCTATTCCTTGCCTAATAAAATACTCAATCAAGCCGTCTCGGCTCATATTATTTTTCAGCTTCTTTGGCTGCACAAATGCATAAAATTTATAATAAGCATGCACATTGCCATTATTTTTTTCATTAAATAAATTAGGAATTCGTAAAAATTTATCTTCTCCCGTTATTGGGGATAATAATTCCATTAGACTTTTCGCATTTTTTGTCCGCTCCTTATGCCATGCTTCCATTCGCTTGAGCTGGATACGGCCAATGGCAGATTGCATTTCTGTTAATCGCCAGTTGGTGCCAAAACTCTCGTGTAACCAGCGAAAACCCGGCGCATGTTGGCGATTATATACAGCGTCCCAATCTTTACCATGATCCTTGAACGCCCACATTCTCTTCCACAAATCTTCATCATTACAAGTAACCATGCCGCCTTCGCCACCAGTGGTCATAATTTTATCTTGACAAAATGACCATGCTGCAACATCGCCTAAACCACCAACTGGCTTTCCTTTATATTTTGCACCATGAGCCTGCGCACAATCTTCAATTAGCTTAATATCACGCTCGCCAATTAAATCCTTAAATCCGTCCATATCACATGGCCAGCCAGCCAAATGCACGCACATGATTGCACGGGTATTTTTGCTAATTAGCGGAGCGACCGTTTTTGGGGTAATATTTTGACTATCAAAATCAACATCGGCAAAAACAGGAATAGCGCCAGCATTAACAATTGCAGATACTGAAGCAATGAAGGTGCGAGGGGTTACAATCACTTCATCAGTGGATTTACCACCATTATGAAAGCCAATTTTTAACCCATAAAGCGCAAGATCAAGAGCAAGCGTGCCATTTGCTACAGCAATTGCATGTTCGGTGCCGGCAAAAGTGGCAAATTCTTTTTCAAAAAGCCGCCCCTCCTCTCCAGTCCAATAATTTACCTTGTTAGATAGAAGCACACTTGAGATAGCATCGGCTTCCTCTTGCGTGAAACTTGGCCATGGTGGGATAAATGAGTTCATAATTATTCCTTATTTACTTTAGCTGGCACACCCAAGACCATTCTATTATCATCAATATCATTAACTACAGCAGCGCCAGCTCCGATAATAACATCTTTGCCGATTTTGACATTTTCTCTAATTGAAGCGCCTATGCCTACCCAAGTTCTAGCACCAACGCTAACTCCCCCAGCTATGCTAACACCGGGAGAAATATGAACAAAATCTCCAATTATACAATCATGATCAATAGAAGCATTAGTATTTATTATTGTATGTTTGCCAATATTTGCGCCAAAATTTATTATGCTACCTGCACCAATTAATGTCCCCTGCGCAATCTTTGAATATTTAGAAATTATAGCGCTTGGATGACAAAGAATGGGACTATTGGATAAATCAAACTTTATAGAAATCTGCTCTCTTATATTATTATTGCCAATGGATATAAAAAATTCCATATGTTCAGTTGGTCTTATTTTATTTTTTTCTGGAATACCAGTTACAACCCATTTGCTATTTTTTCTTATTTTAGGATAAGCATCATCAAGAAAAGATATATTTTTATATCCCATTTCTTCGGCAATATCGGCAGCAATTCTGCCATGCCCACTAGCTCCAATGAGAATAATATGCTTCATTTAGAACCTCTAAATTTTGACATTGTCGCCTGCCCTTTTTCTGTTATTCCATCACGAAACAATACTTTTTTTATCGTCATAAAAATAATTTTCATGTCTAGCCAGAATGTCCTATTATCCACATACCAGACATCAAGCTTGAATTTTTCTTCCCAGCTAATGGCATTACGACCATTTACTTGCGCCCAACCAGTTAATCCCGGTTTAACCTCATGCCGACGTGCCTGTTCAGGTGAATAAAGAGGCAAATATTCCATTAATAATGGACGAGGACCAACTAAGCTCATATCCCCTTTAAGGACATTCCAAAGGGTAGGCAATTCATCAAGAGAAGTTGAACGAAGAAAAGCGCCAAGAGGTGTAATTCGTTCACTATCAGGTAAAGGTTCACCATTAGAATTAAATTCATTTTTCATTGAGCGAAATTTTATTATCTTAAAAGGTTCACCATTTTTTTTAGGTCGTATTTGAGAAAAAATAACAGGTGATCCCATATTAAATCTTATCAAAAAGTATAATATGAGCATGAGCGGTGAAAACACAATTAACCCTAATAAACTTCCAACAATATCAAAAGCCCGTTTCACACCAACTCCCCTTTTGTTACCCAATTCACCCATTTATCGGCTAATATTTTGCGATTAAACTCACTAATTGCAAGAGAGCTAGCATTTTTTCCTTTTTTTGCCAATATGTTACGATTTTTAGCAGCATCTTCTAGCGCATTAGCAAAAGCAATAGCATTATCAGGTTCAACTACCCAGCCACAATCATATTCATTTATTAATTCAGCTAACCAGCCGGGATAATTATTTAACACTGGTAAGCCAGCAGCAATATAATCAAAAAATTTATTTGGCGATGTGCCATAATAAAAGGCAGGAACATTAGCCAAACATTGAATACCAATATCAGCAGATTTTAACAAGCCTGCAAGCCTCTCTTTTGCTACCGGTTCAACAAATATAATATTGTTAAGCCCTTCAGCTTCTGCTCTTGCAACAAGGTTTGGCTTTAATTTTCCATCACCAATTAATACTATTTTTATATCATCTCTTCTTCGCTTTTTTAATATTTTTGCGGCATCTAATATTGCAGATAAACCGTTTGCTTGCCCATGAGTTCCGCTAAAAACAGCCATGAAATCATCGTTTGATATAGGTTCAGGTCGCCACGATTTCAGGCTAGATTTTTGAAAAATTTCAATATCACACCCATTCGGAATTAGGGCTATTTTATTTGAAGCTATTCCGCATTTTTCTATTCCCTTAGCAATTCCGGGTGAAAGCGCCACACATCTATGAGCAGATCTATATGAAATCCATTCAAGCACAGCCATTAGCCAAAGCACTAAAGGGTTTTTTATAACGCCCATAGAACGTGGCAGTTCCGGCCAAAGATCTCTTACCTCAAAAATAAAAGTTTTGTTACGCAACCAGCGAGCAAAAATACCGGGAATACCAGCGGTAAGCGGAGTTGTTGTAGCAAAAGCAATATCATAGCGCTCCCACATTGCTAACCAAATACTTGCAAATGCATATTTAGCAAAAATTATAGTTCGGCGAAAAAAATTATCTTTATTTGAGTAATTTAATTCAAATTCAATAACACGAATTCCATCTACCATTCCCTCACGCCGACCTTTAATAAATTTTTGCTCTAAGCCCGTATTGCCTTGGCTATAGCTACCGCAGACCATTGTAACTTGATGTCCTTGCAGTAAAAGCCTCTTTGCCATCTCGTAAGATCTTGTTCCAGCAGCTCCCTTTGGAGTTGAAAAATGCTGATGAAAATAAAGGATATGCATATTAGAAATTAAACTCTGTTGTTAAAATACCAGCTTGATTAACTTCAACTTCTAATACTGGAATTTGATTTTTTTGCAAATAATATCTGGATTCTTCCCCCGTTGTAAGAGCTATTCTAATTATGGGAATGGAAGCAGAAATCTTGATTAATATTTTACCATCGCTTAATTCATTTCCATTTAATTTCCACTCGCCTGGAATAAGCCGCCAGCGTAAAATTGCTTTAGATTTAAAGCCTGCAATTTCATCAACACAAATAAATTTATTCTCACCTAGTCTTAAACTCCTATTGTGGGATGCTCCTAAATTATCCCTATATCCAGCTTTGGCACTAACAATTCCGTCTTGTTCTGAAACTAATTCTACATTTTTAGCTTTTAACCAATCAGCAAAAAGAAACCGCCCCAAACGCGGCATTTGATCTCGCCCATCAAACTCAACTGTATTATGAGCTTTTGTGCCACTAAAATATGCTATGTCTTTTTCTGAAGCATTATAACTATATGTGCCAGCATCACGAGCAATATTTTCTCCATTTAACCAGATGTCACAATGTAAAGCATCAGCTTGTGAGGGGCGAAAGCGAAATCGAGGATAGCGCATATAGACAACTACCTTGCCTTTTCGTAATATATGAAAACCGCCCTTATCCATAGAAGTTGAGTTCGGCAGATCTATAGTTTCCTTAGGAGTGGCAATATTAAGCCATATTAATGGCTGATCCCATAATCCTAGTTTATGATAGGCTTTTCTATTTAGAAAAACTACCGATGCTAATTGTATGCTTGGGCGAAAATCGCGATAATCGCTATCGCTTAATGGGAAAAGATTAGCACCATCATTTGCGCCGATATTTGGAGTATCACCAGTTTTTTCATCACACATTTGCACTAGCCATTCGGTTGCCTTTGTGAGTTTGAAATAAGTAGCTTGTGAAAAAGTAGCTAGTTTTTGTTTCCTGCGCCAAACTTCACAAAAGGCGTATATATCTAACATCATGCGGTGGTAGGTGACAGAATATTGGCTAAATGTTCCATCAATCTCAATTAGATTATTTGCTCTATTTTCCAGCCAGTACCTTCCCATTTTCTCCCAATTTTTAGCAGTTTTATCGCCCAGCATAATAAGCCAACTACCACCAATAAATAGAGCACCAGCTTCAGAAATGCCATGATTATTAGCTTGTCCTATTGCATAATCAGTGGTTGGGGCGATGCGTTTTAGATGTAGGTGAATTAAGTCTTTTAATCCAGATGTTGGATTTGATGTTTGCTCTAAAATCATGCTGGCAAGTGCTAAATGCATAACTCTTATTGATGCTTCTTGCGCGCATTTCCAATTTGCACCTAAATATGGCGGATTATTATTTATCCAATCTTGTAACCAAAAGTTCAATCGCTCTAATTCAGACCTATCACCCAGCCTAGCACGTTGCGCCATAGCAATAAGCCAATCAAAGCGTGATGCCTCCCAAATAGTTTTAATATCTCCCACTTTATTATCAAAATCAGAAATTTCCCACCATGGTTTATCTGAAACAATATTTAATTCTGGAGAAAAAGGATTTACATGCCAATTTGGAATAGAAGCAGCAGATTTAATAATTTTTCCAAAATATTTAGCTTCACCTTTAAGCCAAGCCGAGCTGGCAACTGCATTTTTATAGCTTGAGTATTTTTGTTTAGTAAAAAAAGGAGATTTTGCTATTTCTGCCCTAATTTTTAGAACTGGATGTAGCTTGGTTTTTAACCCCAAGCGGTATATTCCAACTCTAAGAATATTGGCAATACCTAAGTTAAGATAAGTTTGGAATTTTTGAAAAATATTCAAGTTTGTTTCCGTAAAATTTGTGCAATTTCTATACTCACTCTAGCAACTTCAAACAATTCATTTGCAGGAATTGGGCAAGGATTGCCAGTTTTTATTGCATTTAAGAAAGCAGCAGAGCAAGCATTTTGCCCCTTATCTTGTCGTAAAAGATTTTGCTTCTTAAAACCATGCCAGCCAAAGCCTTTAAGTTTTAGAAAATTATCAAGTTGCAAAATTTTTCCAGCGGCAAAGACCTCTATTCGCTCTTTAGGAAAAGAAGAAGCGCCATTGGCAAGATAATGAATAGTGCCAAATGAGCCATCAGCAAAGCCCAAAATAATAGCCGCCTTATCTTCGCTTATTGCAACCCCATCACTATCACCCATGCGGCGAGCCTGAACAGAAATTATTTCAGAGCCTGCCAAAAAGCGCATTAAATCAATATAATGGCAAGCCTCTCCGATAATTCTTCCTCCACCAATATCGCTGTCCTGCGTCCAATGATCTGCAGGAATTGCTCCTGCATTCATTACCATGATAAAAGTTTTTGGCTCGCTTACACTATCAAGCAGTTTTTTCATGGTTTGAATTTGTGGAGCAAAGCGTCTATTAAAACCAACCATTAAATGCCTATTAGCTTTAGCGTAAGATTTTTCTATTTTTGCCAATTCATTCAATGTTAAAGCAAGCGGTTTTTCTACAAAAACATGTTTTTTTGCATCTAAACATTCAACGGTTAAAGCGGCATGGCTATTATGACGCGTTACAATGGCAATTATATTTATCTCATCATTATCTATCAAAGTCTTACTATCAGAAGTTGCATTTGCAAAACCTAATTTTTTACCATGCACAACACTGCTTGTGCCAGAACTTGATGCAATTGTATGTAATGCTGCGCCAGCTTTCTTAAATGCTGGTATCAACATACGAGAAGCATAATTACCAGCGCCAATAAAACCAACAACAGGTCTGTTAGCTTCATATGAAACAGGTTTTGATAATGAAATTGTTTTAATATGGCGCTGTTTAATTGAATGAGAATAATTTAACAATATTCCCAAAGCAGACTTATCATTGCTTAAAAGATCATAGGCTTTTGGCGCATCTTCAAATTCAAATTTATGGGTAATTAATTCTGTAACATCTAATTTACCGCTTGCCATCATATCTAATATGGCTACAAAATTACGTTGTTCCGTCCAGCGCACAAAGCCAATAGGGTAATCTTGCCCATTTTCTTCATAAGCATTATCATAGCGACCGGGACCATAAGAGCAAGAAACTTGAAAAACTAGTTCTTTTTCATAAAATTCAGATCGATTTAATTCTAAACCAGTAACCCCAACTAAAATAATTCGTCCCCTTTTGCGCGACATATTGGCAGCTTGGCTAACAGGATCAGAAGATTTGGTTGAGGCGGTAATAATTACTCCATCAACTCCAATGTTGCGACTAAAAGCCATTGCTTTTGCAACCGGGTCTTCGCCTTTTGCTGGATTGCAGATTTCAGCACCAAATTTTTTGGCTAATTCTAATTTTGTTGCATCAAAATCAATCGCTAATACTCTACAACCTTGCGCAATTAATAGTTGCACGGTTAAAAGACCAATAAGCCCAACACCAGTAACTACAAAAGCCTCCCCCAATGTTGGCTCAGCCAAACGAATGCCTTGTAATCCGATAGAGGCTACAACGGTAAAACTAGCTTCTTCATCACTGACATTATCAGGGATTTTTGCACAAAGATTTTTTGGCACACGCACCACATCAGCATGCGCTCCATTAGAGACAACTCTATCACCCTTGTGAAAACCTTCCACCCCAGCGCCAACTGCTTTTACACGACCAACATTACTATAGCCCAAGGGAATTGGCTGACCCAATTTTGATCTAACAGCATCAATGGTAGTCATTAACCCATCAGTTTGCACTTTTCCTAGCACTTGCTTGACTTTTTCAGGTTGAGCCTTTGCCTTTTGCAACATATTTGCCTTACCAAAATCAACCAACATGCGCTCTGTTCCCGTAGAAATAAGAGAGGTAGTGGTATCAATTAATAGTGAACCTGCTGTAACTTTTGGTGCTGGGGCAGTCACAAGCTCGGACTTACCGTTTGATAGATTTTGCAGAATTTGTTTCATTATAATTTTGGCCTATCATATGTTATTAAAACCGCACGATAAATTCCCTTAAATACAAAAAGACTACCTGCCGCTGCTCCAACAATTCCAACTTTATTGATTAATTCAGACATATCATTTATGCTTCCAGCACCTCCAAGAAATGTTAAAGGAATATTCACCTTGTTTCTTACAGCTATAGCTAATGATAGGTCATAACCTTTCATCATACCATCTCTATCTATAGAATTGATAATTATTTCTCCGGCACCAAATTTTTCAACTTCTGATATAAAATCTAACAATTTAATTTTATGTTTTTTTTGCCCATTATGAGTATAAATTGAGTAATTACTCATAAGCCCGGTCTTTTTCACATCAATAGTAACAACCACACTCTGACTACCAATTGCATTTGCTATTTCTCTTATTAACTCAGGTTGAGAAATTGCTGCTGAACTTATTGATATTTTTTCAAATCCCAATGCAATAATTTTTGCGGCTTGTTTTGCTGAAGTAATCCCTCCGCCATAACATAAAGGCATTCTACTTTCGGCGGCAATATTTCTTAAATGTTCGTAATCTGGTTCACTTCCATTAACTGTGGCATCAATATCAAATAATGATAATTCATCAACTTCTTTTTCATTAAAAATTTTTACGGCATTAATTGGATCACCAACATATTTATCATCTTTGAAAAGTCTGGTTTTAACTAGCCCTTTATCCCGCATCAAAAGGCAGGGAATAATTCTTGATCGTAACATTAGGGTAACTCCGCAAAATTTATAAGAAGCTGCACACCATTTGAATGGCTTTTTTCTGGATGAAATTGCACCCCAAATATATTATCACGCTCAACGGCACAGGGAATGTCTATGCCATAATTAACATAGGCTGAAACATGTTCGCTCTTTGCTGCATCAAAATAATAATTATGTAAAAAATAAAACCCACGATCAACGTCAATATTAGAAAATAATGGGCTAGTTCCGGATAATTTTAGAGAATTCCAGCCCATATGAGGCAGGTGTGGGGGGGAAGTCAATTTACTAATATCAATTTTTCTCACTCTACCATTAATCCACCCAAGACCAGATCTATTTCCCTCATCGCTTCCTTCAGCTAATAATTGCATGCCAACGCAAATACCTAATATCTTTTTTCCCTTGTTAATTACTTGCTCATTCAAACTTTCAATGACACCGGAATTAGTTAAATTTTCCATTGTCGGATCAAAAGCTCCAACACCGGGAAGAATATAGCGATCTGCTTTTTCTAATTCTTTTGGATCAGCAGATAAAAAATGAGCAATCTTATGCTGTTTAAGAATGTTCATTATAGCAAAAACATTGCCAGATCCGTAATCAATGATACCAATCATATTATTACCGTTTTATATTTCTTTCAATGCCTAACAAATTAAGCACTTTAGCACCAAGATTAAACATTGCTTCTTGATTACGATAATCACGATAAGTTTTCAGAGGCATCTCATGATAGTAACGTAATTCTTTAACTGAAATTCCAAGTTTAGTTGCAATATATTCAAACTCTTCATCAATAGTTTCTGGATTATAGGCGGGTTTTTCTAATTTTTTTAATGCTTCACTTCTACTCATTTGTCCAGTTAAAATTAAAGAAGAATATTGCACGCGCCGGGTATCATAGCCAAAACGTGTAGGTAGCCAATATCCTTCATAAAATCTTGTAAAACGGCTTTCAAAATGTTTTTGCGGGTAAGGTGTCCAACCATATTTTGAAGAAAGAGTTTCTATTGCCATCTTTTTAGTATATGGCAAATAATTAAGCGGCTTTACAACTTTTACTCCGCGTAAATATCGTAAATAAACCTTATGAAAAAGAATGGGGCTAAACGGATATTTTTTGAGTTTTTTTGTGCCAAAGCGTCGTTGAATATCTTTTAATTGTGCCATATCAGTTCCGTAATATAACCATTCCAACGGATTGCGAACACACTCTGTTGAATAATTTCCTCCGTTCATAATATATTTTATATTATGCTTATTTGCAAAATGATAAAGCGTTGCAATAAATGCATGATCTTGTGGTATGTCTAAATGAGGAACGCCAGACTTAAAAAATGCAAGCTGAAAATCCTTCATTTCTTGCCAATCTATGACCTCTGTGTAAAGGTCAAGACCCAATTTATCTATCATTACTTGTATATTGTTAACCGCAAGATCTGTGTTCCAGCCAGCATCAACATGAAAAACTAAAGGGCGTAAACCAAATTCTGTTACCACCAAATGTAGCATATAAGAGCTATCAAGCCCGCCACTCATCCCTAAAATACAATCAAACTCTTTATTTTTTCCAGAGAGCTTTATATCTTCTACTAATTTAACTACTTGCGCTTTGCCTATCTCATCAGTATGCCAGTTTGGTAAAATATTTTTTTGAAAATTTTGACAATGATCACAAACACCATTCTCATCAAAACTTATGGCACTATCACTAGTATCCATAACACAATTATTACAGATTTTATATTCCAACATTAAACATAAGCTCCATAATGATAAGGCAAACTTTCGGCGAGACTGATATATATTCTTTCTATAAATCAATCAACAAAGATAAAGGAATAATTTTTAACTTCTATCTCCCATATATGATTACATCTGTCTAGGCTTCTAGGATTGAAATATGCAAAAACTCTTTCTAAAAATTTTCAAAATTATTAAAAATTATGTAAATACTTATCCACGATGCACATAAGTCAACTATCCTTATAAAACTAAACATTTTGAGGATAATATGACACAGACTCCAAATCTTTCACTTCCCTACATAAGTGCTTCACAAGCGCAAAAACATATCACCCACAATGAGGCTATTCGTAAACTTGATGTTCTAGTGCAACTTTTTGTAAAAGACCGTGATCTGAATGTTCCACCAGCATCACCAACAAATGGACAAGTATTTATTGTTGCTCCGGGTGCTACGAATGAATGGTCTACTCACGAAGGTGAGCTAGCAGCTTTTCAAGAAGGATCTTGGGAATTTTACTCGCCAAATGAAGGAACAATTGCTTGGTTAGAAGATGAACAAAAAGCTATTGTCCGGAAAAACGATAATTGGGAGGATCTTGTTGAAGCCTCAACAAATTTTGATAAAATCGGAATAAATGGAACCGCCGATTTAACAAATCGCTTATTGGTCAATTCACAATATAGCCTGTTTAACCATGAAGGAAATGGGCATCAATTAAAAATAAACAAATATACATCCTCAGAAACAGCGTCTATATTATTTCAATCAAATTATATAGGTCATGCAGAAATTGGGCTAGCAGGAGATAATAATCTTCATGTTAAAACCAGCTCTGATGGCACTAATTGGAAAGAAGCGATAATTATTGATGCGACAAGCGCAGAAGTGAGTTTCCCAGCCACTGCACCGCTTACTAATATGGCAGTTTTTAACCTTCTGGGAGATGGCGGTAGATTCGCAGGCACCCCAGAGCCTAAGGGCTTGTCAGCAACTGCCTTTGTAGCCCCATCATATTTTGTACCTTATAATGGAAGCTCTCTCACACAGGGTTCAAAATATATTCATAACAATATAAATTTTGGCGGAACTGCAGGAACTATGGCGCCTGAAATTGAACAATTAGTTCAAAAAATGCGACCGGGTGCTCCTGCAAATATATTGCGCTATGGACCAGAATTTTTTTCGCTAAATATTATAGCAGGTAGTGGAACTGCGGCTAGTATTACAGTTTCTGGTAATACATATTATTTGAACATGGTCACAAAAGCCATTCCTATTCCGCAAAATGTGACATTAAATTTCTGGCTCTATGTTAGTTCAGGAAGTTGCGCATTAAGTCCAACCGGCAGTAATCTTTTATTCATTGATGGCGTTGCTAAACAATCTGCAACCATAATTGATAATTCTAGCGGCTGGGTTCAAGTAACCAGACGTGTAAGTTATGATGTGGCTAATTTCGTTGGCTATGATACCAATATTACAAGGATTTATCAGGAACCTGGCAGTCAAATATTAATAGCCTCGCCAATATTATATCCCGGTCATCTCCCAATAGATCCAACTCGTATTTACGGAGTTGTTGGTAGTTTAACAGCATGGGAGTGAGAATAGTAAAAAAAGGTGAAACGCACAAACCCAAAGAGTGTTGTCTTAATAGATGGCTCGAGAATTAATTAGCAAATATTACTGCAAGCTCAATGTATTTTAACGATTAACTTCATATGAAAAAACACATGACGAAAGCGATAGATCAAAGACTTTATTATTCTTGAACTGAACATATTGGTCACTTTTAAGACGCTGAACAAAGTCCTTAATGTCTTGAGTATATATTATATTTCTTTCAAACAAGTTGCCTGTTGGTGCGTCACGCACAATATAATACTGATCACGAATACCAAAAATATCATTATATCCAATAAATGTATTATTAATAATCTTGTTATTGCGAGCAGCCAAATATGCATATATTAAATTTTTTGAAGGCTTAGGATAGACAACTTTATTGTGTAAAAATACAAGAGCCCCAGTACCGCTAAAAATATTGTTATCTATTATGTTCTCTTCACCTGAAATTCGTATTGGAAAATCAATGTTGTCTTTAATAATATTATTATATATTCTATTGCGATTACCCATTCTTACAACAATGGCAGATTGTCCAGATTTTTCTATAAAATTGTTAGCAATAATATTAGCATCCGATTTAATTGAAATTAATTCTGGTTCCAAATCCCATCCTCTAATATAGTTAAACTCGATGCGAGCCTTTGTTTCATCATCAACTGGCGATACTCCTTGCTCTGTCGAAAAAGCGTCACCAATATGCACTATTTCTCCAACTCCTCCATAATTTGGGCTATCAAGAAAATCATTATTTGAAACAATAGCCTTCCGAGAATAATCATCCATCCTGATTGCAATACCTTTATTTTTTGAGAACTGATTTCGGGTAATGGACACATTGTCTGCCTTTATCAATTCAATTGTTATCCCCGTTTTATCAGGGATTGAAGAATTAACGCCAACATTTTCGAATTGATTATCGATAATTTTAATATCATCAGCACGAATATAAATTGCGTGATCACGCGAATTCTTGTAAGAGACTGCTGCGCCATTTTCAAATCGCAACCCTTGAATAAGCGTTCCTTTTCCACTCAAATCAAGGAGACTATTAGGAAGAACTGCTCCCCAAAGATTACGTGCAATCAGACGTATTTGTGCAGGAATTTTTTGCCACCCAATATCATATATACCGTCCTCTATAACGATTGTTTGTCCGTTTTTTGCTTTTTTAAGCGCACTAATTAGCTGTTTAGAAGTAGCTACAACAACTGCATTTTCTGGGATAACTGGGGCATATGATTTGTCTACTCGACCCACATTTACCATTAAATCAGCGCATAGTGTACATGAACAAATTTCTGCATTTATGTTGTTGTTAGCTTGTGCGTATGCAACACTAAATGAATAAAACACCAGCACGAACAGCAAATATCTAATCAATTTCAAAGATAAGATCAATATAACACCCTCTTCGCCAAAATTGAATAGTCAAGCATATCTTTAGCAATTTTGTAAGATATTTCTTGCATTTTGGCAAGTTCTACTTTTCGTTTAGAAACATCCTTAAAGATATTAGTAAGAGAATTATTTTTATTGATTAACCAGCCATTGCCTTTCAAATAGGGGGCATGGCTTTTAACATCATCAATAATAATTGCGCAATGGGCACACATTGAATTTTGCATTGTTACCGATTGCGTGCCTGGTTGTAAATAAACATCAGCCGCGATAAGAAGCTCAGTTAGTTCATCGGCTTTTTTCCAGCCCAAAAATTTTACTCTATCATCTTTTGCTATTAATTCTTCAGCCTCTTTTTTAATATCGTCAGATAAAACTCCAGCAATATATAAACGAAAATTGGGATCTTTATTTGCCGTAAAAGATTTTAAGCTTTCAATTAGTTTTTTTCGTTTTGTTTGTTTGCCAGATTGAACAAACATAATATTATTATCTTTTAGCCCTAATTTATTGCGTATCATTTTACGGGTTTTTTTATAAGTAGAATTTGGCACCGGATGACCTGCAAGAGGAAAAAACTCAAGCCTTTCACGTGGCACACGATATACCTCTTCAACAAAATCCATCGTTTCAAGTGAGATACAGAGCAATTTTTCTATTTGTGGCAATGCACGCCTAAGGATTGGTCCATAATAGCGTTTGTGTAAAATTTCACGTGATAAAAAAGAGCGGGCACTATTATGCCAGTCTTCATGGCTATCGGCATAAAGCAAAACATCAGGAAATGCTTTTTTATAACGTGCCACAGTCAATAATTCCCAACCACAAAGACTATGAAACAAAATAACTTCTGGGCGAAATTCTTCAAGTTTTTTATAAACTCCAACATGAATTCTTAATTTGCGAGCAATTTTATGTGGAAGCCATTTTATATAATCTAATCTATGAACAATTGCGCCTTCTTCTCCCATATAGGTTGCGGGTTTAACATATGTCAGTTTGCCATCTTTTCCTATTGTTTCAGTGGAAGCGATGACTTTTACTTCATGTCCTTGGCGAACATGCTCTGCTATTAATTCATTTTCTTGATAAGAATATCCATCAATATAAAAATTGGAGACACAAAGATGTGCTATTTTCAAATTACCCCCTCCATTTTGAGGTATTTTATTGGATTATTACAAAATTTGCCCATGAATTTTAATTGCTCATCATCTTTCTCCCACCATGCAGACTTCAGCAATGCTAAGATTATTTTTTTATCAAAGCGGTATCTGATAATTTTAGCAGGGTTGCCACCAACGATAGCGTAGTTAGAAACATCTTTCGTAACAATGCTACCCATTCCTATTACTGCACCATATCCGATAGTAACCCCTGCTTTAATTTTTGCACCATATCCACAAAACGAGTGACGATCCATTGTTGTGCTAATAATTTGAGAGCCTGATTCTACGACAGAAGTGGAATGGATTTTGCTATCTTTAATAGAACTCATCCGAGCTTTTTTAATTGCACGGGATAGGAAATATGTTATCTGGCTAACCATTTTCTTCACTAGATTAATTCCCATATTCCTTTTTTCAGCGTTTAACAGAAACTTTAATTAAAATATTTTTTATCTGCAAGCTGTTAGCATGGAGGTGAACAACAAATCTTAATAAATATCCTGCAAGCAAAATTATGCTGGTAACAGCAATAGCTACCCATGCCTCTTGCCCCAAATTTGCAACCATTGCAAATCCAATAACAGCAATTACAAAGGTTAAAAGATCGCAAACAAGTTGCCAATGCGCTTTGCCATAAACAATTAAATGAGTTGTAGGACTAAAAATTATCATGCCAACTAAATAAGGCGTTACTGCCATCAATAAATGCCCAGCCCCACTCCATTCTTTAGCGCCAAATATAAATGGAATATAAAATGGCGCAAGCAAAAAAACTACCGCAAATGGTAAAGCCAACAGGCTTAATCGTTTAACCGAGCTTATATAAAATATACGCAATGCCTTTGGGTCAGTTTTTGCTAATATTGCTGCATCAGTCCAAAAACTTTGAGCAATTGCTGCAGTAAACAACCCGATTGGAGCGGTTGCTATGCGAAACACCAAACCATACCACCCTACAATTTGAGAACTATAAAATAATATTAACAACATTGTAATGCTCATAGTCATTGAGATATTAACTATGCTTAGCATGGTGGAGGCCATAATTTGACGAAAATAAATCCGAAATAAACGCATTAATCTTCTAAAATTAATAGTGGATGTTTTAAGGATACCTGCCCCCCCTCCCAGCAATAAAACAACAACAGCACCAATAAAACCAGCAATGTAAGCTAGAACTAAGCCATTTCCAATTAAAGCTACAAAACCAAGTAAAAGACTCAAAGCCATCGTAATCAAAGCTTGAGCTAATTTTGAATAACCAACTTGCCCTAAATTTCCTCCAAAAACATAATATGACTGCAATAATAACTGAAATGCACCAGCAATTATTCCCACTGGTAACAGCCATAATAATAAACTGTTCTCTTGCAATTTTAATATTACCATAAGAGGTTCGTTAAATATCAGTAACACGAACGAAATCACACACATAATCAATGCCAAAATGGCAAGCCCAAGCCCAAACAATCTGCTAGCTTGGGAGCGAGATTTTGCATTGGGGATAATCCACTCAATTCTTCCCGTAATAAAACTTAAAATAATGCTTTGCATTAGGGTGTAAGTTGCTAAAACTCCAAAATCTTCAGGTGAGTATAATCTTGATAAGACTGGAAGCGATGCAACTCCAATAATTTGCGCCAGCGCATTAGCAGAAGCAATTTTTAGAAAATTACTTCTAAATCTATCAGAGCCTCCTATTAAGCCAGAAAAAAACTGCAAAATATTTTTCATTCATACATCTTCTTATTTGATTGATGAATGTTATGTTTTTTCCAAAAAATCAATATAATTATAAATGAAAAGAACCCATATGATAAAAGGGCAGCAGGAAGATCCGTTGAGCTAAAAAATATTGTGAAAAAATAAAATGCAAGCGCTACAAAAGCCAGCCTGTTGCCAATTAGCTTCCCTAACATATTTGCAAATTTAGTGATAATGCCAGACAGAACTGCATATATTAATACACCAATAGCGCCAGCATTCCCATATCCAGATCCTAGCCAAGCTGTGTTGGCATTATTATACCGTATTGCAGTATCAGAAAAATCTTTGCCACTATAAAAATCACCAATAATTTGCGGAGTGGGGCGACCATAAACAGATTCTACCAAACCTAAACTAACCTTTGAATCAGACCAAAAAGCAAACGGGTGTTGAGTAAAAAAATCCCAATATAGAAAATTCACATATGCTGGGACAAAAATAAAGCGGCGGACAAACAAAGTAGCCCAAATCCATTGTTGCGGAAATATTAGATATAATACTGTTAATCCCACAACCACACTTATAAAACCTAAAATTAAATATAGTTTTGGGAAAGGGGTATTTATTATAATATATAAAGCCATAGTGAATGCGCCAACAAATAAATAGGACTTATTTGATGTCAAAGCAAAAATTATTACATTGATTGCTAATAAAAGAAAAATATAAAATATACTTTTATTAGAAAACGCAATGGCAAAACCAAGTGCTAAAAGAGTTCCTATATAATTTAACAAAATATAATTAAGTAAGACACCACGACTATCACTTGCCCCTCTACGATATTCATAGACTTGAGAAAAATCAAAATTTATATATTCCAATCCACCATTGATAATAGCCCAAGCAATAATAAAAAAACCTAATATAACACAGATTAGCAGATAATTTTTTTCAGTAATAAAACCTAATTTCAAATTTATTCGGATTTTTGGAAATTTTATACAGGAGATCGTATAAGAAATTGTAAAAGCAACCATTACTAAGAAATAATAAGAAAGCCCCACCCCCTTATTTGCACTAATAATTCCCATAGGAACTATCGGTGCCAAAAAAAACAAAAGATGTAAATAATCACTCGCGCGTTTTTCCATTCTTGAAGTTAAAAAGGCACCAAACGCCAAAAGAAGAAATATATAAAACGCTATGTTTGAAACATTTGCCCCTTTGCCCCAACTTGTCTCAAGAAAATCTGTCCCCCACTTTTTTAACATAAAAAATTGATAGGCAAATTGCACAGACAAGATATAGGTAAAGAGCGCTAATAATAGCAGGGCATTTTTTTTATTAAGATATATTTTTTCTCTTATATTATTCATGCTAGCACAAATCATCAAAATTATAAACTTTCAATCCAGACAATTCTCCCTTCATTAAGTTACAGATTTAACATTTTCAATAATATAGTTCTGAGTTTCTTCATTCATGTATGGGTGCATAGGAAGTGAAATAACCTCGCTTGCTAATCTATCAGAAACTGGCAAACCATTGCCCCCTTGCGGATAATCTTTATAGGCAGTTTGTTGATGCAAAGGTTTGGGGTAATAAATAGCGCTTGGAATATTAGCCTCTTTTAATTTTGCTTGTAATTCATCTCTATTTTTCACCTTAAGCGTATATTGCGCCCAAGTAGAAATAGCCCCTTTCATTACAAAAGGCACTGCAAACCTATCGCCTAATTCTTCATTATAACGAGCGGCAATCTTGTTGCGTTTTTCAATTTCTTCAGGAAAAATTGCTAGTTTTTCAATTAGAATAGCGGCTTGAATAGTATCAAGGCGAGCATTTAAGCCAATATGAACATTATCATATTTATCATTTCCCTTGCCATGCACTCTTAGGCTTTGCATGATGGAAGCTAATTCATCATCATTGGTAAGGGTAGCGCCACCATCACCATAACAGCCAAGCGGTTTTGCTGGAAAAAAACTGGTGGTAACTGCATCAGCCCAATATGTTGCTTGTTTGCCATTTAGGGTTGAGCCAAGCGCCTGCGCCGCATCAGAAATGAGCTTTAATTGATATTTATCGGCGATTTCTCGTAAGCGAGGATAATTAGCAATCTGCCCAAATAGATCTACCGCAATAATTGCCTTTGGTTTTAATTCGCCCTTGCTTAAAACGTCTTTAATTGCAAGTTCTAAATGTTCAATATCAATATTAAAACTATTCTCATCTATATCAACAAAAACAGGAGAAGCACCTTGTAAAGCAACCGTTTCTGCACTTGCGGCAAAGGTAAAACTAGGCACAAATATTGCGTCCCCCGCGCCTATCCCCATTGCCATTAGCGCTAAACTTATTGCGTCCGTTCCGTTTGAGCAAGAAACAGCATGTTTTACCTGAGCAAACTCACATAATTGGCTTTCAAATTGTTTAACCTCAGGCCCCATAATAAATTTGCCATGTTCAAACACTTTGGCAATTGCATTATCTATTTTTTCACCCAAAAAGTCCTTTTGCGCCTTAAGGTCAATAAATTGAATATTATCCATTATTATTTTCTTTCAAAACCAAACCGTTTTATTACAGTTCTAAGGGTTAAATTTATTATTTGATTTGATATTTTTTCTTATAATCTTCAAAATTCTGAAGCATTAAAGCTTCTGTATCAATATCCATACGCATTGTTGCTTTATTAGATTCATAATCATTAACTTCAGGTTTTTTTAATAAATTATCAAAATTTTGTAACATCCAAATTTCCATTTGATAATGACGTTCTGCAAGTGTTGAGATGTCATCTTCAGGAAAAACCGGGGTTTCAGAATGATAAATAATTGTACCTGAATCAGCTTCTTCGTTAATTATATGAAGTGTGTTACCTAGTTTATTATTTTTCAAAATTGCCCATTTGAACGAATCTAATCCCCGTGACATCGGAATTAGACCAGAATGCACATTTAAGATTTTACCAGAATTAGCAAAATCTTTATCTATTAGATTAGAGCCACAAACTATAAAATAATCATATTTATCAATTTGAGAACTCCAGTCATTATATTGATGTATGATATTGCCATCGCGGTTAGAAATATCTTTTGCGGAGCAACCGACAAATTGCTCTGGTCTGTGAGAAAAAAGGACTTTACGAGCCCTTCTTTTAGTAAAAGGCATTATCATAAAATCAATCTCATGGCGCTTAGTGGCATGAAGCCCAAAATATACTTGCGCCGTTTTTTTATGAGGGTAATCATAGGTAAGAATACAAATTTTCATTTTTGATTTTCCTTAAGAAATTCAATAATTTTAGCAGAATTTTCACTTGCATAATCTAAGGCATTTCTCCCTTTATTATCTGTTGCATCTATTTGCGCGCCTGCTTGCAACAATGCTTTTATTATCCGCAAGTCAGCGCTACCGATTGCTGCAGTTTTGGCATACATTAACGCTGTTGTGCCATTCTTATTGCAAGTATTAACATCAGCTCCTCTACTAATTTCAAGCAACACTTCTTCTAGATTACCTTCTTCGCAGGCGTGCATAAGGCGTGTAATATCAGATCGTTTTTCTTTTCTTATCACGAGCATTCACATCAACTCCCCTACCAACTTCGAGCAGCACTTCTTCTAGATTACCTTCTTTGCAGGCAGGCATAAGGTGTGTAATATCAGATCCCTCTTCTTTATTATTGCACAACGCATCACCCTTTTGTAGGATCTTTAGCACCATCATTGCTTCTTTTCCATCGGTATATGGAGTTTCACCATTTTGGCAGGATTTAAGGAAATGCTCACATTCATTTTTTAATGGCTCACCAACTGCAACTGCTATTGCTTCTGGTTCTGCCTTTTCAATCACTGGCTCCCCATTAATAGTTTTAATCCTATGCCTATATATTTTTAATTTATTGTCCCAGTCGGCTTGATCATCAAATTCAACCATTGCTTTTTCACCAACTACAACTAGCCTTTGCTCCTTAAATGGGTTAAGCCAAGAAACTTCAATATGCGCTTTTATGCCATTGGCAAATTCCATTTGAACGGAAGCAAAATCACTTATATTTGGGGTCAAACAATCAGCTCCAAAACCAACCACTTTTTCCGGTTCATCCCCTACCAGCGCCAGCACCATAGAAATATCATGTGGGGCAAGAGAATATAAAACATTTTCTTGTACTCTTATTTTGCCAGCGCTTAGGCGGCGCGAATAAATATAGCGAATATTACCCAATTCACCACCTCTAACCATCTCTTTAAGTTTAAGAAATGCTGGGTGATATTGTAATAAATGCCCAACCATTAAAGTTTTATTTTTTTCTCTTGCTATATTAATTAACTGTTGGGCATGTTCAATTTTTAGGGTGATTGGTTTTTCAACAAAAACATGTTTATCAGCATTAAGCGCCCTAAGTGATATTTCATAATGTAATTCAGCCGGGACGGCAATTACCAAAGCATCAATATTTTTATCCGCCAAAATTTCATCAATGCTAAGGGCGGGCACATTATATTTTTCGCTCACATTTTTTTGCACTTGTAACGAAGAATCAGAAATGGCGCCTAAAGCCCCAAGTTGATGAAAATTCCGCACCAAGTTTTTGCCCCAAGCCCCACAACCAATTACTGCAACGGTGAAGTTTTTACTACTCATATAAAGTCTTCCATTTAATTATTGCTATACATTTGCAAAAGTTAGCCCTTATGCTCTAAAACACCTCTCATGCTTTAATTACTTTTTTGTCTCTTACTCTATATTTACCTCTAGTATCAATCAATAAAGGTGAAAATTCCAAAATCATTTCATAATCAAAATCACTATGATCTGTTAGTAAAATAACTGCATCAAAATCCTGAAGAGAATTAGGGGTTATCTTAACAGAGCTTAAATCAAAACTATGTTCACGCATTTTTGGAAAAACGGGCACATTCGGGTCAGAATATGCAACATCTGCTCCCCAATCTCGCAACAATTCCATAACAAAAACAGAAGGGCTTTCGCGCATATCATCAACATCACGTTTATAGGCAATTCCCAATGCCAATATTTTAGCTCCTTTTAATGATTTGCCAACTTCGTTAAGCGCACGAACGGTTTTATCAACCACATATTGCGGCATTGAGGCATTTATTTCACCCGCCAATTCAATAAATCTTGTGTGTAAGCCATATTCTCTTGCTTTCCATGTTAAATAAAAAGGATCAATCGGAATACAATGTCCACCAATGCCCGGTCCGGGATAATATGCAGTAAAACCAAATGGTTTAGTTGCTGCCGCATCAATAATTTCAAAAATATCCAACCCCATTGCATCAGCAACAATTTTCATTTCATTGACAAGTCCAATATTTACTGAGCGATGAATATTCTCCAAAAGCTTTACCATTTCTGAAGCAGCAGTTGAGCTTACAGGCACAACAACATCAATGAATGTAGCATATAATTTTGAGCCAAGCTCTAAACATGCCTTTGTGTGACCACCAACAACTTTTGGAATAGTTTTGGTTGAATAATGGGCATTGCCCGGATCTTCTCTTTCAGGAGAGTAAACTAAATAAAAATTACTTCCGACCTTTAGACCTCTATTTTCAATATAGGGCAATAGAATTTGTTCAGTTGTGCCAGGCCATGTAGTGCTTTCTAAAGATAATAATTGTCCTTCACGTAAATAGGGTGCAATTGAATCCATAGTAGCTGTGACAAAACTAAGATCTGGCTCGCGAGTTTTATCTAATGGGGTTGGCACACAAATAATTAGAACATCACATTCAGATGCACGACTAAAATCCACCGTTGCTTCAAACCCAACGCCAATCATTGTAGCAATTTCAGAATCGGCAATATGTTTTATAGGACTCTTGCCTTGATTTAATTGATTAACACGACTCTCAAGCACATCAAAACCAATAATCTTAAAACCAGCCTTTGAAATTGAAACTCCTAAAGGGATACCAACATAGCCAAGACCTAAAATCCCAATGCAAGCCGTTTTATTTTCAATCGTAAAAGCTAAATTACCCGTTAAATTACTCATTTAATTTAATTCCTCTTGAAAGTTTGTAAACCAACAATATCAAGCAAATTCTTATTCATATTTTTTGCAAATTGAAACTCTTTATGCTTAACCAATAAAATATGTATATGCGCAATATCTCTTGCCTCATCACCTGTAACTAGCTCTACATGTTGCAGATATTTTGGAAGAGAACTAATATTAGGCTCCACCGCTAAAATTTTCCCTTGATGAATATCAGCCAAAACCTTAACAATCTCAAGTGCTGGACTTTCTCTTAAATCATCTATATCAGCCTTATAAGTAAGTCCATAACAAGCAATGGTTACGTCTTTTGCTGTTTTTTCTGGATTATCCATAAGATATGCGCCAACTGCTTTTTGCACTTTTTCAATTACCCAGTTGGGCTTTATATCATTTACTTCACGAGCGGTGCGAATAAGGCGAGCAATATTAGGAGTTTTAGAAACTATAAACCAAGGATCAACCGCAATACAATGACCACCAACACCTGGCCCGGGTTGTAAAATATTTACTCGTGGGTGCCGGTTGGCAAGCGCAATAAGCTCCCAAACATTTATATTTAATTCATCGCAAATCATTGATAATTCATTGGCAAAGGCAATATTGACATCACGATAGCTATTCTCAACTAATTTTGCCATTTCTGCCGTGCGAGCATTAGTTATTATACATTCTCCTAAAACGAATGTTTTATAAAGAGCTATTGCTGCATCAGAGCAGGCTTTGCTCATTCCGCCAATCACACGATCATTTTCAACCAGTTCACGCATTACCTGCCCCGGTAAAACTCGCTCTGGACAATGAGCAATTTTAATATCAGAATCATTTTCGTGTGTTTGAGGAAAGGCTAGATCAGGTCTTGCCTCTGCGAGCCATTGAGCCAGTTTTTCGGTAGCACCAACAGGTGATGTGCTTTCAAGAACAACCAAATTTCCCTTTTCAAGCACCGGGGCAATGGCTTTGGCTGCTGCCTTTATATAGCTAAGATCTGGCTCATGATTGTTGCCCTTAAAAGGCGTAGGCACAGCAACTAAAAAGGCCTCAGCTGGCTCAGGTATTGTTGTTGCCCTTAAATATCCTTCATTAACTACAGAACGAACCACAATATCCAGATCAGGTTCAACAATATGAATTTCACCTTTATTGATTATTTCAACCGTTTTAGCATTTACATCAACACCAATCACCTTAACCTTACGTGATGCAAAAATCGCAGCAGTTGGCAAGCCAATATAGCCAAGCCCAATAACTGAAATTTTAGAAAAATTTTTCATAATTAAGCCTTTTCTAAAGCACTAAGAATTTTTTCACAAGCATGCCCATCACCATAAGGGTTATGAGAATGACTCATCACTTGATAGGCTTTAACATTAAGTAGTAACTCATCAACCAAAGAAGTTATTTTGTTCACATCGGTGCCAACTAATTTAACAGTTCCTGCCAAAACGGCTTCTGGTCGCTCGGTCGTATTGCGCATTACAAGAACGGGCTTTCCTAATGATGGGGCTTCTTCCTGTATGCCCCCTGAATCGGTCAAAATAATATGAGCCTCATTCATCAGATAGACAAAAGGAAGATAGTCCAATGGCTCAATAAGAAAAATATTATCTATATCAGACAATATTCTATTTACGGGTTCTTGCACATTAGGGTTAAGATGAACCGGATATATTATTTCAACATTAGGGTGCTTTTTACATATTTTTCTTAGCGCATGACAAATATTTTCAAACCCTACTCCAAAACTTTCTCGCCGATGCCCTGTCACCAAAATAAGCAATTTATTTTTATCTCTAAAGGAAAATTGTTTTTCCAAAGACGATTTTAATTCTAAATCAGTATTAATTCTTTCCAGCACGCTAAAAAGCGCATCAATAACTGTATTGCCTGTTACAAATATTGATTGTTCAGCAGTATTTTCAGCAATTAGATTTTCTTTTGCTTGAATGGTTGGAGCAAAATGATAAGTCGTAAGAGCTGCTGTTAATTTACGATTACCCTCTTCTGGCCAAGGAGAATAAAGATTACCAGTTCTAAGCCCCGCTTCAACATGCCCAATAGGAATTTGAGAATAATAAGCGGCTAAACTTGCGGCAAATGTTGTTGATGTATCACCATGCACCAATATAATATCTGGCTTCTCTTTTATAAAAACTGCTTCCAGCTCACTTACAATACGTGAAGTTATTTGATGCAATGATTGACCATGGCTCATAATATTTAGATCATAATCTGGAACAATATTAAACAGGTCTAAAACTTGATCTAACATTTCCCTATGCTGGGCAGTAACACAAACCTTAGAAATAAAACGATTATCCGCTTGAAGTGCTTTAACTAAAGGCGACATTTTAATCGCTTCTGGGCGCGTGCCAAAAATAGTTAAAATGCGTTTTTGTTTCATTTATTAAAAACTTAAATTTTTCAAATTCAAATAAAGATGATTATAATATTGGCTGTTATTATATATCGTATAAAATAAAGCAATGTTTTTTCTACAAAGATTAAGATAGATAATTGTGTAATGGTAAGGTCACAAGAAATGTAGACAGCTATAGAGAATATTATAAACCAAATACCTCGTGCTAAAGAAAAAATACAAGAAAATACTTAGAATTATATTTTATCCTACCCGCTAACAATTTTAAGATTGCCAATAGATCTGGATGAAAATATTGAAGATGGATTTATTGAAAGATAAATTTTGCTGGATCGTTTCATGGTGTGAGATGATTAAATAGTCCTTCGTGAAGAATTTTTAGCATATTGATATTTTACCCTTATTGAACGTTTAATATTGCGAGATTTGTTTATTCATGTGTAGTTTTCTTGCAATTTTGTCATGGATATTTTTGCCATTTCTGCCTTCTGACTTCCACCTCCTAAGCAATAAAATTCTTCACGGATAATTATTCCGCCCCGCCATTTTTTGTCTTTAACCAGGCAATTCCGCATTGTTTAGCTAAATTACGAATTCGTAAAATATAAGTTTGCCTCTCGGTTGCCGAAATAACCCCGCGCGCGTCTAATAAATTAAATATATGCGAGGCTTTGACCGCCTGTTCATAGGCAGGAACAGAAAGAGTATGATATTTCCCCTCATCACCAATTTTCAGTAAATTTTTACATTCATTTTCCGCGTCAACAAAATGTCTGAATAACATGTCAGTATCGGCCGCCTCAAAATTATATTTGGAAAATTCCTGTTCATTTTGCAAAAATACGTCCCCATAAGTTACTTTCTCATCACCCTTAAGCCCATTATAATTTATATCATAAACATTATTCACCCCTTGCACATACATGGCAAGACGCTCAAGCCCATAGGTTAATTCGCCGCTCACCGGCGAACATTCAATGCCTGCTACTTGTTGAAAATAAGTAAATTGGCTAATTTCCATTCCATCGCACCATACTTCCCAGCCAAGCCCCCATGCGCCAAGAGTTGGGCTTTCCCAATCATCTTCAACAAAACGCAAATCGTGTAAATCTTTATCAATTCCAATTGCATAAAGCGATTGTAAATATAATTCCTGAATATTTTCGGGTGATGGTTTTAATATTACCTGCAATTGATAATAATGTTGTAGGCGATTGGGATTTTCCCCATATCGCCCATCGGTTGGCCTTCTTGAGGGCTGCACATAGGCAGCATTCCATTTTTTTGGCCCTAAAGCCCTTAAGGTAGTAGCGGGATGGAAAGTTCCTGCCCCCATTTCTAAATCATATGGTTGCAAAATAACGCAGCCCCTTAAAGCCCAATAGTTCTGTAAAGTTAAAATAAGTCCCTGAAATGAATTTTTTGGGTCTAAATGAGAGGGAATTTTTTCATTCATTTATAATAGTCCAGTTAAATTTAACATATATGAATTAGTTTTATTATTTTTTACAATCAAGTCATTTATTCATTCTAGTAATTTATATTTATTCGTGCCGCCAATAATTGTTTAGTTATTTCATGTTGAGGGTTAGAAAATAATTTTTTTGGCTCTGCCTGCTCAACTATTCTACCCGCATTCATTACCATTATTCTATCTGCTACGGCGTAAACCATATTAAGATCATGTGAAATTAGCAAAAATGAAATAGCAAATTCGCTTCGTAAATTATTCAATAAAGATAAAATTTCTCCCCGCACAGAAACATCTAACGCTGAAACCGGCTCGTCAAGCACAACTAGGCGCGGGCGCGTAACTAATGCTCTGGCAATGGCCAAACGCTGGCGTTGCCCGCCGGAAAATTCGTGCGGATAGCGATTTAACATAGATTTATCTAAGCCAACCGATTCTATTGCTCTTATTATTTTGGTTGACTTTTCAATATTACTAAGCCCATCAAGCAATCTTAGAGGCTCAGCAATAGAATGGCCAATTTTCTGTCGCGGATTAAAACTACTAAATGGATCCTGAAAAACCAGCGCTAAATCGCGCCTGATATTTTTAGGTAATTTTTTCTGTTTTCCATATATATTCTTTTCCAAACAAAAATTACCACTATCAGCCCTATCAAGCCCTACGATCATTCTGGCCAATGTTGTTTTTCCGCAACCAGATGGGCCAACTAGTGCCACTGATTCGCTTGATTTAATGGTAAAACTAACATTATTAACCGCTATGAGCGGCGCTTTTTTAGAAAATGATAAAAATTTTCCCTGCTTAAATTTTCGCACTATATTATGCGCAGAAAAAAGCTCATTTCTGGTTGAAATTTCTTTTAAGGGAGAAATATTTAATTTTGCCGATTTTACCAATAATTTTGTATATTTATTTTTGGCATTGGTAAAAATCTTCCCTATTTCTGCTACTTCCAGCAAGACCCCTTTTTTTAATACGCCAACCCTTTGGCAAAGACTGCTAACAGCCGCTAAATCATGACTGATAAATAAAAGGGTCATATTTCTTTGTTCACAAATTCTATTGAGCAAAGAAAGAATTTTGGCCTGTGTTATTAAATCAAGCGCTGAGGTGGGCTCATCACAAATTAATAATTCTGGCTCGCCCGCTAAAGCAATAGCAATCATTATTCTTTGCCGCTGCCCGCCCGATAGTTGGTGCGGATATCGCTTAATATGTTTTTCCTCTAAACCTACCTCTTTAAGTAGTTTTTTTAGGCGTTCTTCTATTTTTTCTTCGCCATAATGTAATTTTAATGCTTCTATTATTTGCTTGCCGACCTGCATTAATGGATTAAGGGCACTCATTGGTTCCTGAAAAATCATACCAATTTTACGCCCCCTTATTCGTGACATTTGCTTATCATTTTTCGGTATTGGTCTACCGTTAAATTCAATAGTGCCTATCATTTTGGCAGTTGGTGGCAATAATCCGGCAATAGCCAGCGCGGTTAAGGATTTACCCGAACCGCTTTCACCTATCAAACCAAAATGTTCACCCCGCTTAATGGAGAAACTAATATTATCTAAGGCCGGGCGAATATTAAAACTAACAAATAGTTCTTTAATATTTACAATATTTTTTGTTCTATCCTGCGGCATCAAGAGTTTCCTCTTTGGCCAAACGCGGATCTAACACATCTCTAAGCCCATCACCGGCAATATTGATAAAAATTACAATTAAAACAATTGTAAGGCCGGGCAAAATCGCCAAAGTTGGGTGAATTAAAAAGAAAGATTGTGCCTCTTTTAACATTAAACCAAGACTGGTTTGTGGCGGCTGTGTGCCAAAACCAATATAGGAAAGACCTGCCTCTGCCAAAATTCCCAAAGAAAGTTGCACACTGGCCTGCACAATCAGTAAAGAAAAAATATTTGGCAAAATATGCTTAAAGGCAATTTTTAATTCACCCATGCCGCTTAATTTGGCTGCATCAATAAATTGCAGCATTTTTATGCTAAGCGCCCCCCCTCGTGCCACACGCGCAAATACAGCAATATTAAAAATACCAATGGCAATCATGGCATTAATCGCACCAGGCCCAAAAATAGCAGTAATTATTATCGCCGAAATAATTGCCGGAAAAGCAAATAAAAAATCATTTGTCTTACTTAAAATATTATCAATTATTCCCCCGTAAGAAGCCGCTATTAAGCCAAAGGGGACACCAATAATCATACCAATCACTACTGCTAAAACAGCCACAATAAAACTGGTTAAAGCTCCCTTCATTAACATTGAAACCATATCGCGGCCAAAAAAATCGGTTCCCAATAAATGATTAAAACTTGCTGGGGCAAATCTGTTGGCAATATTTAATTCTTCAATATTATAAGGCGTCCAAAAAATAGATATTATGGCTAAAATAATAAAAAAGAACGAGCCAAGAAAACCAATTCTAAAACTTGGATGAAACCAGGCGGTTTTGAATAAATTTTCCCGTTTTAATTTACCCATATTATCCCCTTAAGCGCAAACGCGGATCAATAAGCTGATATGCAATATCAACCAGCATCATAATAAAACTGACAATTAATATTAATATTATTATTGCCCCACGCACCAAAATTAAATCACGCTCAGAAATGGCAATAAAAATTAATTTACCCAAACCAGGAAGATAAAAGACATTTTCAACAATTACAGTGCCGGCAATTAAAAAAGCAAATTGCAACCCTAAAATTGTCATTATAGGCAAAATGGCATTTCTTACCCCATGCCGCCAAATTGCCTGTTTTTTGGTTAGCCCCTTAGCGCGCGCGGTGCGAATAAAATCGGCATTGGATATATCAACTAAAGAAGTGCGCATTATACGCGCCAAAATGGCCGCCTGAGGCAAAGCCAGAGCTATGCTGGGCAAAATTAGTGAACGTAAAGCAGCAGCAAAATCTTCATTCCAAGAGATAAAATCCCCCGTAGGTAAAAGGCTAAGCTTAACAGAAAATAATAATACCAATAACATGCCAAACCAAAAATTTGGAATAGCAATACCAATTTGAGCCAAAATCATCAAAAAACTATCAATAAATTTTGCCCTATTTTGCGCTGCAATTATACCAATTGGAATGCCAATAATAATTGCTAATATTAGCGCAAAAAATGCCAATGGCAGCGAAACAAATAGCCGCTCACCAATTAATTCAGCAACCGGAACATTTTGCGTAACGGAAATGCCCAAATCAGCTCGCAATAGGCCAAAAAACCAGTGCCAAAATCTTTCCCAAATTGGCAAATTAAGCCCCATTTGCTCACGCAGCGCCGCAACAGCCTCTATATCGGCATTAATGCCCAAAATAAATCTGGCCGGATCTCCGGGTAAAATATCAAGCAATAAGAATATTACCAGGCTGGCTACAAATATTGTAATGGCAAAAATTAAAATTCTGCGCAATATTGAGCCAAACATATGTTAATCCACAAAGCGAATTGTGCTTAAATCATTACCCTCAACCGGAGCATTCGCCCACATACCTTCTATATTTGCTCGCCATACTCCGGTTTTGGCTAATTGGAATAAATAGCCATTTACCGCATGGCGAGCCAAAAAATCCTGCGCATATATTGCCAAAGCACGGCGGGCATCATCATTTGTTGTTCGGTTTAACTGCTGCATAAGCGCCTGAAAATCCTCATTATCAAATTGGAAATAATAATCGGGATTGGCGTAAATGCCTATATCAAATGGTTCAACATGGCTTACAATGGTCAGATCATAATCTTTTTTGCTAAAAACTTCATCAAGCCACTGCGCCCATTCAACATTTATTAGCTCCAATTCAATTCCAATTTCGCGTAATTGTGAAGCTATTATTTGCCCCCCACGTCGGGCATAGCTTGGCGGGGGTAATTTAATTGTTGCCTTAAACCCGTTTGGATAGCCAGCCTCTGCTAATAATTGTCTAGCCTTTTCTAAGTCAAATGGATAAATATCTACCTTATCCACATAATAGGGATGGTGGGGAGCAAAATGAGAGCCAATAGGCGTTCCATAGCCAAACATAGCACCATCAATAATTGCCTTTCTGTCAATAGCATGGGCAATAGCTTGTCTTACACGAATATCATTAAAAGGAGCTCTTTTATTATTGGTTGCTAAAATAGTTTCTCCTTCTGTTGTGCCAACTACCACCTTAAAACGATCATCATTGGCAAAAATTTCTAAAGATTCGGGCGCAGGAAACATTGGAAAACCGTCTAAATCACCCGCCAACATTGCTGAAATGGCTGTATTTGGATCTGAAA
Organism: Hyphomicrobiales bacterium; assembly: GCA_015490455.1. Lineage (GTDB taxonomy): Bacteria > Pseudomonadota > Alphaproteobacteria > Rhizobiales > Devosiaceae > S141-66. The sequence goes on along the minus strand of WFXU01000068.1, from coordinate 19,179 downwards.
TAAACACAAATTCAGCCCTTTTTAGCGAAACAGCATCACCCTTATAATTTTCGTAAGCCTCTAAAATTACGCGTGAGCCCCTATCCCAGCGGACAAATTTGAAAGGGCCAGTTCCAATTGGGTTGACTTTATTATTATCCGCACTTTCTTTGGCAACAATGACCGCATCCCCTCGCCCAATATTAAATAAAAAATCGCCCGATGGATTTTTGAGCGTAATAGCTACACTCATATCATCAATTGCGCGCACTTCTTCAATGATAGAAAAAATTCCCTTTTGCGCATTAACACTATCCTCAGCCATAGCCCGCTCAAAAGTGAAAACCACATCTTCAGCATCAAATTTGCTGCCATCATGAAATTTAACGCCCTCCTTTAGCTTAAAAATATAGGTTAAATTATCGTCAGATATTTCCCATGACGTCGCCAATGAGGGTAAAACAGCACCATTTGCATCTATTTTAGTTAGACCTTCAAAAATATTCAGATAGGTAATTTCATCAATAGCAGCAGCAGCTCCAGCGGTCGGGTCAAGATGAGGAGGCTCAAGCACCATTCCTAACTTAATTTCGCTTTGTTGAGCCAAAGCACTAGCGGTAAAAAGCAAAAAAATTACCGATATAGATAAAATTAAATTTCTAAATAATAAAAAAAATTTCCCAAAAACTAAGCTAAACATAATTTTCTCCAAAATAGAGCCCTCATTGCTTCCCTTATAACCAATTTACAAAATATTGGGAGTCGCTTTTTATTTTTTCACTTAAATATTCAAATATATTTTCCTTAATTATTCAACTTTTTTAATAATGGTTCTGCTCAGAAATATTAGCGGAACAATACCAACCAATATTATCAAAATTGAGGCTGTGCTAGCCTGTTCAATCCTGCCGCGTGAGGCTAAATCGTGAATATAAATTGAAAGTGTTTCAATGCCAAATGGTCTTAGCATAATAGTGGCAGAGAGTTCCTTCAATGTATCAATAAAAACCAGTAAAGCCGCGCTGGCAATGGCAGGGCGCAAAAGAGGAAATATAATTTCCCTAAAAGTTGCAAAACGCCCCCTGCCATAAAGAGAAGCAGCTTCATCTAAATTATAGGATATTTTCTGCAAAGAAGAAGATATTGTTCCCTCAGCAATGGCCATAAAGCGCACTATATAGGCATAAATCAACGTAAGGCCCGAGCCAGTAATTAATAAGCCGCTTGATATGCCAAACCAGTTACGCATGTAAAAGTCCAAAAAATTATCAAAATTGGCTAAGGGAATAAAAATCCCTAGCGCAATAATTGTGCCCGGAATAGCATAGCCAATTGAGGCAAGACGGGCTAAAAATTTCATAATTTTTGTCGGCTTTATGCGCACAGCATAGGTTAAAAATATGGCAAATATTACCGTTAATATGGCCGCCATTAAAGCTAAACTCACCGAAGTAAGAGTTGCATTAAAAAGTCTTATATCAATTCCATTTCTTAAAGATTTAAGCGCATAATTGCCTAAAATAATAAAGGGAATACCAAAGCCAGATAATATTGGTAATAGGCAAATTAGGCTTGCCAGCCATTTTTTTATGCCACTTATTTTATATAGGTTAAATTGCGCATGATAGGTGCTTTTGCCAACTTCGCTGAATTTTTGTCTTCTTCTGGCAAATTGTTCAACTAATATTAGCAGCAAAACAATAAATAATAAAATAAGCGCAATTTGCGCGGCCCCTGCAAAATCCCCCTGATTTATCCAGACAGAAAAAATAGAAAGGGTTAGGGTTTTTACCCCGAGATATTCCATTGCGCCAATATCGTTTATTGCTTCCATCATTACCAAAATCACCCCAAGCGCCAGAGCAGGCCTGGCTAGGGGAATAAGGATTTTAATAAATATTTTCTCTTTTGCCGCCCCCAATACTTCCCCAGCTTCAATTGCCACCCGCCCTTGAATAATAAATAATGCCCGCACCAACAAATAAACATAAGGATAAAGCACTAAGGAGAGCACAATAATCGCCCCCCCCAATGATCTAATTTCAAAAAACCAATATTCACGCGGCGAAGAAAAACCAAAAATATTGCGAATTAATGTTTGCACCGGGCCGGTGAAACTAAAAAATTCTACAAATCCATATGCACTTATATATGTCGGAACAGCGAGCGGTAATATTAGTGCCCAAGAGAAAAATTTGCGCATTGGAAAAGCAAAAAAACTTACCAGCCAGGCAGTAATTGAACCAATTAGAGCGGTCAAAATCCCTACCCCAAATAATAATATAATAGTTGTTAAACTGGCGCGGGGTAAAATTGAAGTTACTATATGTTTAAGGGAAGTAAAGTCCGAAGCAAGGGCCATAAATATCAGGCTGATTATTGGTAAAGCGACCAATAATGCCAGCAAAAAAGCCAAAATTATATATTTATCAAATTGCATAAAAGTAGAGCGCGATAAAGGGAAAGGATTGAAATTTGCCACCATTTGTCCATTCCCCTTTATCAAATTAAAATATTTTAATCGTCAAAACCAACCTCATCAACCAGCCTTGAGGCTTTAGCCGAATATTCAGCAATAGTTGAAAGAGATATTTTATCTGCCTTTAATTGACCAAAGCTCTTTACTGTTGAAGAAAGTTCAGCCCCCCTTAAGACGGGATATTCATATACTTGTTCGGCGTAGATTTCCTGTGCTTTTTTACTTGCCAAAAATTCCATCAATAATAATGCATTTTGCGGATTTGGAGCATATTTAGCCATTCCCATTCCCGAAAGATTAACATGTGTTCCCCTTCCATCTCTATTGGGAAATAATATTTTAACCGCAGCCTCCCATTGTTTTTGCTCAGGATATTCTTCATTATTGCGCATTAAACCGGCATAATAGCTATTACCGAGCGAAATATCACATTCGCCTGAATATATTGCCTTAATTTGCGCCCTGTCATTTCCTACGGGAGAGCGGGCTAAATTTGCCTTTAACCCTTTTAGCCATTTTTTTGTTTTTTCTACGCCATGATGGGCAATCATTGAGGCAAATAACCCAATATTATAAATATTTTGTCCAGAGCGCGAACATATTTTGCCGCGCCATTTTTCTTCTGCCAGCTCTTCGTAAGTAATGTCATTTTGTTTAACCCTTGCTTTGGAAGCAAAAACCACCCTTGCTCGAACAGTTAAACCAAACCAATATCCTTCCTCATCTCTATATTGAGGGGGAATATTATTATTTATTTTTTCGCTAGTTACTTTTCTTAAAAGATGGGCATTTTTCAACGCAATAAGACGCGAAAAATCGGTTGTAAGAATTATATCAGCAGGGGAATTTGCCCCTTCCGCTTTTAAGCGCTCAACCAGCCCCTTATTAAGATAGAGCAATTTTGTCTTTATGCCTGTTTGCTTGCTAAATTCCTGCAATAATGGAGCGATTAAATCAGGTTGGCGATAGGAATAAATATTTACAATTTTTTCCTGAGCCAAAACCGGCTTAAGAGTGAATATTATTGTGGTAATAATAAAAATAGTGCCAATATGGCGAATTAGATTTCTCATTTTTTTTCCTTTCCGTGAGATTCAAGGTCTCAGGTGGCATGTTTTTTTTACTTAAATTATCTTCCCTGTCAAGAATTAAAGTAAAATCAATATGTTAGTAGATGTTTTTGATTTTGAATCATTCTAAATTACGCTGAGATTATAAAGAAAATACAAGCAGTTATATTTTTAACTTTGCTTATTTTTTTGCAAAATTAAATTGGCAGGGATAATTAGAGAGGAGATTGTTCCCCTATTTGTCAACTGATCTATTTCCAATGTAAATGAATTTACCTCTATTAGAGATCTGGTTAATTCCAGTCCTAAATTGGAAATTGAAGATTTTGGTAAAATTTTATTTCTATTTAGATTTTCACGAAATAGCACAAAATTATTTCTATAATTTGCCTTATTTGCTCCCCTATCGCGCACAGAAATATTTATCGATTGGCCAATTTTATATTGGGCGGAAATAATTATTTCCTCGCCAATATTGGTTTGTCCAATAGCGTTTGCTAAAAGGTTCAAAATTGCCCGCTCAAGAGTTTTTCTATCGGCATTTATAGGGGGCAGAAATGAGGGAATTGCCGATCTGACAAGAACTCTGGATTGATTGGCAAATTGGCGCGTGCGAAATAGGCAGCTTTCTAATAATTGAACTAGGTCAATATTTTCAAATTTGGGAATAAATTCGCCACTATTTAATATTGCATATTCTTCTAATTCATCAATTGATGCTAAAATATCATAGCCAGCAGAATTTATATCAGTGGCATATTCTAAATAGCGATTATTATCCGGCTTAACCGTTTTAGAGCTTAAAAGCTCTGAAAAGCCGATAATTGTGTTTAGCGGCCCTCTTATTGAGCGGCTAATATTTTTTATAATATTAAAATCTAATTTTTTTTCAAATTCTTCATCAGTCTTATTTTTATCGCTATTTATTTCTTTAACTATGCCTATATATGAATTGACAATACCGGCATTACCAATAGAAAAAAGCAAAATTTCAATATTTGGCTCCAGCGATTTAAGCCTGATTGCGGGATTTTCAGCGCCGGCAAATTTTCCTTCCCTCTCTAAAAATTGCTGTAATTTTTTAATTTCCCCATTATTAATCAATAGGCTAAGCGGATAATTGGTCAAATCATCATGAAGATGATTTAGAATTTTTCTCACATTATCAGAAAATTTTTCTATTCTACCTACGCGATTACAAAGAAAAACGCCATTATTTTGTAAATTTGCCAAAGAGAGGGCAAAATTATAGGCTGCATTTTGCGCTAATTCCTCTTTGCCTATTTCGTTTCTGCCTTTATCCGCCCCTTCATCAAGGCTAGCCGAAAGCATTAGGGCTGAAGAGCCGTCCCATATTATTGATTGCAAACGTGCTTTAATAGCAATTTTTTCTCCCGCATAATTAATTAAATGGGTAAGGGGGCCAATTGGCTTGTCATAATTATTAGTTTGCTCAAAAATATTGCTTAGCGAAATATTTTTTAGGCTCTGCCTATCCGGATAGCCCAATAAATTAACCATTGCCTGGTTGCAATATAAAATATTATTGTCACTGAAAATTATTAAACCTAGCGCTAGCCTATTTAGAATTTGCTTTTCTTGTGGAATTTTGACCAAAGAATTATTATTAGTTTTAGCTAATTTCTCAATAGATTGTGCAATTTGTTGTTCATTTATCGCCCTTATGGCCTTTGGCATATTTTGCCTATCTTTTTCCCTTCCAATATGTTTATTCAGCATGCGGGAGAGTTCAGCAAAATTATATTTGGAAATATCTTCCTTATTATTATTTTCCTTATTATTTATTATTTCCTCATCTATCTCATCTATTATATCCTTATTAGTTTTTTTCTCCCTCTTTATGGCCTGTTCTGCTTTTTCTTCTTGCTCTTCATTAATATTTTCTTTTTCTTCATTTTCAGCCCTATTTTCATCCGTTTTTTTGGTATTGGAATCAGTATTTTCAGCCAGATCTAAATTTTTAGTCTGTTCCAAAATTGCATCATCATGTTTACCTAAGGGCGTAAAAAGCTCCTCATCGGCGGCAAGCTGGTCTAATAGGGAAGTTAAATCTTTATAATTTTCCTGTCCTTTTTCCCTTCTCTTTTGCTCCTCTTCTTTTTGCGTCTGTTTTTTTCTTTTCTCTTGCCCCTCTTGTGCCCCTTGCCCCTCTTGTTTTTTTTGTTCCTCTTTTCTTTGCTTTTCCTGCTTTTTCTGCCCTTCCTGTTCTCCTTGCTCTTCTTGCGCCCCTTGCTCTTCTTGCGCCCCTTGTGCTCCCTTTGCCGATATAGTTTCAGACCACAAAATTATTCTTTTCCCATTTGGCAAAGAAAAATTCTCAGAATGAGGTAAAGTTTTTTGCAAATTATCCATACCTATTTTTGCAAAAATCTCCTTTGCTCCTTCGCTCGCCACAACAATTTTTTGCTCCCTATTGTCAAATAAAATATATTCAAAATCATCACCAAATAATCTCTCAACTATTTGTTCATCGGCAAAATATCGCTCTAATAATTTATTAGAAACTGCATCAACCCCGACAATTAAAATAAATAATTCCCCCTCAATTTTCATGGGGACATAAGTGCAAGTAATAAAAATATTACGCTTATTAAAATTAAAATTTATGCGAGAAAGGGATTTACGCCCAATAGTTCCCAATTTTAGCAATTGATTAATCTGTCCCTTTTTGGGCACTAATTTTGTAGCTAAAATTAGTTTATCTTTTCTTTGGCGCGCCCTATAAAGCCTAGCGGCAGGATTATTCCATATTAATTCATCATTTTTTTGCGCGCAAAGCCAAACAGGTCGGCAATCAAGCAAATAGCCTATTATTTTGGCTCCCTGAGAAGTTTTAATCCAGTTAAAATCCATTTTGCCTACAAATTACAACCAATTTGATTAATATGGAACAGGGGAGGATAAACCTCAACCATATGTTAATATATTCTTAATATATGTTGAAAGCCGTTTGGTCTAGAAGAAGTGACAAAATGATGGGGTCAATTATGAAAATGGTTAAGAGTAAAATTTTTTGGCCATTTAGCCATTTGGCACTTGTCATATTATAAATCTCGCCCTATGTTCTGCGCGGCTATAATTATATGATTAAGTGCCGCCTTAGCTCAGTTGGTTAGAGCGCTAGAATGTGGATCTAGAGGTCCTCCGTTCGATTCGGAGAGGCGGTACCATTCTCTCCCTAACTATTCATCAATATTGCCACAAACCTCTAATCACAATATTTGGTAAAATATTTTAATGATTGCGGATTAGCCAGGGCGCTAATATTTTTAATCTCTTTTCCGTCTAAAATATTGCGCACCGCAATTTCAGAAATTTTGCCCGAACGTGTTATGGGAATATCTTTTACCGCAAATATTTTTTTAGGCACATGGCGGGGGGAGGCGCCTTTTTTAATGGTTAATTTTATTTTTTCCTCTAATTTAGTCGATAATTTTTCCCCTTCCTTAAGTTTTACGAACAACCAAATTTCTACATCATTTTCAATCTGTTTACCTACCGCAACAGCTTCAATTATTTGTTCAATTTTTGCAATTTGGCGGTAAATTTCTGCCGTGCCTATTCTTACTCCACCCGGATTTAAGGTCGCATCAGATCTTCCAAGAATGGCAAAACCACCATTAGCATATTTTATCGCCCAATCACCCTGCGACCAAATATTATTAAATTTAGCAAAATAGCTATTTTCATAGAGCCTATTATGCTCATCATTATAAAAGCCAAGCGGCATTGAAGGATGGGCATTTTTACACACTAATTCGCCGGGCTGATTAAGAATTGAATTTCCCTTTTCGTCAAATATATCAACATCCATCCCAAGCATTGCGCCTTGAATTTGCCCGCGAATAAGCGGTTTAACCGGCCAGCCACCGACAAAACAAGCGCAAATATCGGTGCCACCAGAAATAGAGGCTAAATGAATTTTGGCAATATTCTTATAAACATAGTCAAAATTTTTAGGTGCAAGAGGGCTGCCGGTTGAAAAAATTACCCTTAAAGTGGATAGATTAAACATATTTTTTGGCACTAAATTTTGTTTCTGACAGGCATCAATATATCTGGCTGATGTGCCAAAATGCGTTATTTTCTCTTTTGCGATAATTTCAAAGAGCTTAAACTTCTCGGGATAAAAAACATTTCCATCAAACAGAACCAATCTTGCCCCGCTGGCAAGAGCCGTTAATTGCCAATTCCACATCATCCAACCGCAAGTGGTAAAATAAAACAGCCTATCACCATTTTTAATATCGCCATGAAGCCTATGTTCTTTAATATGGTTCAATAATAGCCCGCCAGCCTTATGAATTAAACATTTTGGCTTGCCCGTTGTGCCTGAAGAAAATAATATAGCTAAAGGATGGTCAAAGGGTAGGTCAACGGGGTTAAATTCTGCTCCCTCAAATGGTTTAAGCCATTGATCAAACATTATATAATCATTATTTTGCGTAAAATTATTCTCATTTTTTACAAAGGGAAAAATAATTGTTCTTTTAATTGAACTAATCTGCGCAACTATATTTTTTATTTTTTCCTGCAGCGCAAAAAATTTCCCCCCATAAAAATATCCATTACAGCAAAATAAAATTTTTGGCTCTATCTGCCCCAACCTATCAATAATTGCATCTTCACCAAAATCGGGAGAACAGCTAGACCATATTGCACCAATTGAAGCCGCCCCCAGATGAAAGGCAATAGCTTCAATAGAATTGGGAACAATAGCGCCAATCCTATCGCCCTTCTTAACTCCTTCATTAATCAAGGCCTTGCTAATATTAGCAACAAGCTGGCGCAATTGGGCAAAATTTATCTCTCTCCTATTGCCTTTTTCATCATAGGAAATAATGGCGATTTGTTCATTTTTTCCAGACAATAAATTTTTGGCATAATTAAGTTTGGCCTGCGGGAAAAATTTTACATCTTTTAGCGGGTAAGCATTTTTTATAATTTGCTCTCCCTTTTCACCAATTATGCCGGCATAATCCCATAATTTTGACCAAAATTGATCAGCTTGTTTAATTGAAAAATCTAATAAACCATCCCAATCGTCAGCAAAGCCAAGTTCGGCGGCAAATTGGGATAAATTAGTTGCCGCCGGATTAGTATTTTGCCAAATTATTTGTTTTGCGCTATTATTCATTATATTTACAATTTCGTTCATTGAGGGTTAGATTATATAATGCATATAATTTAAGTAAATATATTGCCAGAAAATAGTTTATTTAGAAAGAAGAGGCCAAAATGAGTAAGGAAATATTCAAATTTGAAACAAAGGCAAAAATTTCACCTGCAAAACCTGCTCATGAAAATTTTATAGAAACAGCGCAGACTACAAAAGAAGAAATAATAAATAATCCAGCTGAAGAAAAAGCAAATTCTGGCAATATAGAAACTTCTCCCAATATAGATACTCCCAACTATAGGGATGATTTTGAAGAAAGAAATTATGAAGAAAATCGCTATGATCCCGAAGCCATCAGACGTGCCTTTGAGACAGGTGAATATCCATATAAAAATAAATTAAAGCGCAAAATATATGAAAAGCAAAAGGCTCAATTACAAATTGAACTATTAAAAGTTCAGGAATGGGTTAAAGAAACAGGACAAAAAATTGTGGTAATATTTGAGGGGCGCGATGGCGCGGGTAAGGGCGGCACGATTAAACGTTTTATGGAACATCTTAACCCGCGTGGGGCCTCAGTTGTTGCCCTTGAAAAGCCAACCAATAGAGAACGTCATCAATGGTATTTTCAACGTTATTTGGCCCATTTACCAACGGCGGGTGAAATGGTCTTTTTTGATCGCTCTTGGTATAATAGGGCGGGGGTTGAAAGGGTGATGGGGTTTTGCACCGCTAATGAATATCTTGAATTTATGCGTGAATGTCCGGAACTTGAAAGAATGTTGGTGCGCTCTGGGATTCGCCTATTCAAATATTGGTTTTCTGTTACCAAAGAAGAACAATTAAGGCGTTTCAAATCTAGGGAGGAAGAGCCGTTAAAACGCTGGAAACTTTCACCGATTGATAGGGAATCTCTTGGCAAGTGGGACGAATATACTGAGGCTAAAGAATCAATGTTCTTTTATACTGATACAGCCGATGCCCCTTGGACGATTGTCAAGTCTGATGATAAAAAGCGCGCTAGAATAAATTGTATGCAACATTTTCTATCTTCTCTTCCCTATCCCACTAAGGATGAAAATGTTGTAACTGGCCCCGACCCGCTTATTATTGGTTCTTCAAATGATGTTATTGGCCGTTCAAATCATATATTGGGATATAGTTTACACTCCAATTTTAGGAGGAAATCCAAAAATAAAGAGAAGTGATAGTCGGTCCTGAAGAATTTTTAATATATTGATATTTCTTGATATTTTGCTTCTTTTGAGCATTTAATATTGCAAGATTTTGCTTTTAGTGTGTAGTTTTCCTGCAATTTTGATGGATATTTTTGCGCTGTCCTGTCCTCCTTCCGTCTTCCGCCTTCCAACTTCTGCCTTCTGATTTCTGGTTTCCGATTTCCGACTTCTGTTTCTTGCCCTCGCCCTGTCCCTCACCCACGCCCCCTATCTTGCTGCTTATCACTTCCAATATTTACTTCATATGTTATTGCACGTTTCAAAGTTCTTTGTTTTACAAAGTAAATATATTTATTTTGCAATATCAAGTTATTTGTATGTAGGGGAGGCATGGGTTCTACTCTTGCTATCCTATTTACCTAATCTTAATCAATTGAAATGGCCTCTTCAAAGCTCAAGGCACATATGAAATGGCTGGTGCTGAGAAATGTTGATAACTTATAAAAAACTATCGCAAAATCAAAAATGAATAAACCACTTCATCAAAAGCGGATATGGCGCAAATAAAATAAACTAGAATTGGCCTAACTATTACAAAATAGCAAAACCCATCATTATCACAACCATATCAGCAATAATGATGGAGAATATTATGTGAAATGCTTGAAATACAATTAGTGTTGGCGAAAATAAATATGCAAACTAAAATAATTCATCAATCGCCGATTGATTAACCCCCTCACCTGCGAGAGCAGGACCATTTAGCATTAGTTCCTTTTTGCGTCTTTGTTTTTCTGTTAGTTCTTCGGGTGGGGCTTTTTCACTGGTTGCGGACATATCAAGCATATCGCATAATAGATTTATACGCTCTTCTATTATTTCAACCGTTTCAACAATTTTAGTAACTCTTTGCCCGGTTAAATCCTGAAAAGAGCAAGCCTCAAAAATCTGCATCATTCTATCAGCCACAATTTGTTTATATTCTTCTAGATCATTTCCTGTATAATCCATCACTGCTTCGGCCGATTCCATAATATTATTTGTTGCCCCTTCCGTAGCTTCCACAATTGCCGAGAGCTCGCGTCCCATTTCCGGAATTTTATGGTGCGAAATATCGTCAGCCCTAACTTTAGCAATCTCTGTGCGTAAAGATTCTATTCTTAAAAGAATTGAGCGTAATTCTTTATGAATAGTGGAATCAATTTGCCGTAATAGCGGTTGTAACGAGCTGGTTAAAAGTTCGGCAACCCCGATAATATCGGTCAGACTCATGGGCTTTGTTTTGCTTTTCTTCAATTTTTCGCTCAGATCTATAAGCGAATTAATGGGAGAATTTTCAGTATAATTTTCCTCTTTAATTTTTACCGCTTCCATGATTATTCCCCAAATACAGCATCAATTTTTCCTTTTAATGTCTGGGCATTAAAAGGCTTAACAATATAATTATTGACCCCAGCCTTCTTAGCAGCAATAACATTTTCGGTTTTAGATTCAGCTGTGACCATAATAAAGGGAGTTCGTTTTGTTTCCTCTAAGGCTCGCACTTCTTTTAATAATTCATATCCGGTCATTGGCTCCATATTCCAGTCGGAAATAATCAAAGAATATTTTTTTTTCTTTATTTTTTCTAATGCCTGCTTGCCATCAGAGGCATCGTCAACATTTATAAATCCAAGCTGTTTTAACAGATTGCGTATAATTCTAATCATGGTCGCATAATCATCAACAACCAAGATTGGCATTGCGCTATCAAGTGCCATTTTTTACTCCATACTTATACTATAGGGCGACTTTACCCGAACATTTCCTAAGATTATCCTGCCTTGATAAAGTGTGAGTAAAACATTTTATTGGTAAAAACCACTATTTCAAAAATTAATTCAGCGCCCAAATTTTGCAAAAATAAAGTCAATAGTTACGGCCAGCACTTGCAAAATAGATAAAAAATAGTGCAAATGCTAAAAATAATTTTGCGAGGTAATTTTGTCTAATTTTACTATATTAAATAATTTAGAAAATGTGCCCACTGATTTAAGGGGTGGAGTTGTTGCGATTGGCAATTTTGATGGCTGCCATCTTGGGCACCAGCGCATTTTTTCTTGCGCCAAAAATATCGCCCGTGCGAAAAAAATAGCTTCTTTAGCCCTTACATTTGAGCCGCATCCAAGAGATATTTTTGCCCCCAAACCATTTATGTTTCGCCTTACAAATGGAGCACAAAAGTCCAAAATATTAAAAGCACTTGGGTTTGACGCCATTATTATTATGCCATTTACCCGACAATTAGCCCTGATGGAGGCAAAGGATTTTGTGCAACAATATTTGATTAATGCTTTAGATGTAAAAGCAATTATTGTTGGTGAGGATTTTCATTTTGGTAAAAATCGCGCTGGAACACCGGAATTTTTAGCCCATATTGGCAGCGAAAACGGGTTTGAAGTGCATCAATTAAATCTGCTTGAGCAAGGACATGAAACAATTTCTTCTTCACGCATAAGAAAATCTCTTAGTGAAGGAGGGTTAAATGTTGCTAATCGCCTTCTTAATTATCATTGGATTGTTGAGGGCATAGTTATAGAGGGAGACAAGAGAGGACGAGAGCTTGGCTATCCTACCGCAAATTTTGCCCTTGCTGAAAATTCCAATTTAGCTCAGGGAATTTATGCGGTCAGAATAAGGCTTGATGATAGGCTGTTTGATGGGGTAGCAAGTTTTGGTAAACCAATGTTTGATAATGTGCAACCACCGTTTGAAGTGCATATTTTTAATTTTGATGAAGATATATATGGTCAAAAGATTGAGGTCGCGCTAATAGAACATATAAGGGGGCAAATGATTTTTGATGGGCTTGATGAATTGGTAAGGCAAATGGATAAAGATAGTGAAAATGCTAAGAGGAAATTAGCTAATATAAAAATTCTTTCAGATCTGGATAAAAGGCTTGGCTTCATTATTTAGGGATGTAAATTACATCCCGTTAATCTTAATGAGCGATTTTACCCGAAAAACTAATCTAAATTGGATAAAACAATGAGCGAACAAAAACGCGATTATTCTAAAACTTTATTTTTGCCAAAAACTGATTTTCCAATGCGCGCGGGTCTACCAAAGCGCGAAGCTGAATGGCTTAAAAAATGGGAAAATATGCACCTTTATGAAAAATTACGCGAGCAATCTAAAGATAGAGAAAAATTTATCCTACATGATGGCCCCCCTTACGCTAATGGGCATATTCATATTGGTACGGCGATAAATAAAATTCTAAAAGATTTTGTCTCCCGCTCCATGCAAATGCTTGGCTTTGATAGCCCCTATGTTCCGGGTTGGGATTGTCATGGTTTGCCGATTGAATGGAAAATAGAGGAGCAATATCGCGCAAAAGGCAAAAATAAGGATGATATTGAAATAAATGAATTTAGGAAAGAATGTCGTGAATTTGCTAAAAAATGGATTAATGTGCAACGCGAGGAATTTAAGCGGCTTGGGGTAATTGGCGAATGGGATAATCCCTATACTACTATGGCGTTTGATGCTGAGGCAACCATTGCCAGCGAATTGATGAAATTCTCAATGTCAGGGCAGTTATATCGTGGCTCAAAACCGGTTATGTGGTCAGTGGTTGAGCGCACGGCACTGGCGGAAGCTGAGATTGAATATCATGATGTTGAGTCTGATGCTATTTGGGTGAAATTTCCTGTTGCTAAAGGAGAATTAGAGGGTGCATCTATTGTTATTTGGACAACCACCCCTTGGACAATTCCGGGCAATAGGGCAATCGCTTATTCTGATAAAATTTCCTATGGGCTTTATGAAGTAGTTGAAGCGGAAAATGATTTTGGCCCGCAGCTTGGCGAGAAACTTATCTTTGCTGATGCTTTGGCTGAAGCGAGTGCAAAACAAGCAAAACTTACATTTAAGCGGTTAAGAGATGTGCCAACTAGTGAATTGGCAAAGATGATTTGCGCCCATCCACTGAATCCAGTTTCACCTTTGGTGCTAACGTTAGGATCAGGCTATGGTGGAGACTTATCCAACTTTAATCCTGCATTAGCAAAATTATACAATAACGGTGGTGGGCTTTATGAAGATGGAGCGGGTGTAGGACAGTTCATCTCCTATGATACAGAGCCTCCATATTCGTTCCCTGTTCCTCTACTCGAGGGAGATCACGTTACCGACGAAGCAGGAACTGGCTTTGTGCATACTGCTCCCGGGCATGGTATGGACGATTATGAAATCTGGAACGCAAAGGCACGTGAAATTGCCGCTAAAGGGATAGATACGAAAATCCCCTTCACCGTTGATGATGCAGGCTATTATACTAAAGAAGTTCCTGGCTTTGGTCCTGATGCAAAAGAGGGGGCGGCGCGGGTTATTGATGATAGGGGCAAAAAGGGCGATGCAAATAAGCGCGTAATCGCCGCGCTGATTGAGAGCAATAAACTATTTGCCCGCTCGCGTATTAAACATTCTTACCCCCATTCTTGGCGCTCAAAAAAGCCGATTATTTTCCGCAATACCCAACAATGGTTTGTCTATATGGATAAGGATTTAGGGGGTAAAATTATTGATTTTGCCAGTGATAAACAAATTTCCCTAGCAAATGCCGCCAAACCCGATACGCTTCGCAATCGGGCGTTAAAAGCAATTGACAAAACAAAATTTGTGCCAGAAGCAAGGCGCAATCGCTTACGCGCAATGATAGAAAACCGCCCCGATTGGGTGCTTTCCCGTCAAAGGGCTTGGGGCGTTCCCATAACAGTTTTTGTCAATAAAGAAACGGGGGAAATCCTTAAAGATGAAGCGGTGAACCAGCGCATCATAGAGGCTTTTAACCAAGAGGGCGCGGACGCTTGGTTTGAAAAGGGAGCAAAGGAGAGATTTTTAGATAAAGATTATAATCCTGATGACTATCAACAAGTTATGGATATTTTAGATGTATGGTTTGATAGTGGTTCAACCCATGCCTTTGTGTTGCGCAACACAAAATGCTGGCCTCACTTAAAATTCCCTGCCTCTATTTATCTGGAAGGCACTGATCAACATCGCGGCTGGTTCCATTCTTCCCTATTAGAAAGTTGTGGAACAAATGGCATAGCGCCTTATGAAGGCGTAATAACACATGGGTTTACGATGGATGCTAGGGGTTTTAAGATGAGTAAATCCGCGGGCAATACTATTTCCCCGCAAGATATTATTAAACAATATGGTGCTGATATTTTGCGCCTTTGGGCAGCCTCAATTGATTATAGTGAAGATCATCGTATTGGTGATGAAATATTAAAAAATAATGTTGAAACCTATCGTAAAATGCGTAATTCCTTCCGCTTTTTATTGGGTAATTTAGCCCATTTTAATGGTGAGGATAATATTGCAATAAATGATATGCCCGAACTTGAGCAATTAATGTTACATAGGATTTTTGAGTTAGATAAAGAGGTTCGTAAAGCCTATCTTGCCTATGATTATAAAAGGGTTACTTCACTTTTAAGCAATTTTATGAATATTGAACTTAGTGCATTTTATTTTGATATAAGAAAAGATGCTCTATATTGCGACCCACTCTCAAGCATAGTTAGGCGCTCTGCGCTTATTGTGCTCAATGAATTATTTAACCATCTGACTATTTGGCTCGCTCCTATTTTAGTCTTTACTATGGAGGAAGTTTGGCAATATCGCTATCCATCAAAAGATGATTCGGTGCACCTTAAAACCTTTCCAACCGTTCCCAAAGAGTGGGAAAATCAGATATTAGCCGCTAAATGGGAAAAAATAAAAAAGGTTAGAAAAGTTGTCACCGGCGCGCTTGAAATAGAAAGAAAGGCAAAAAATATCGGTTCTTCTTTAGAAGCGGCTCCAATTGTTTATATTTCCGACAATGATCTTTTTTTGGCTCAGCGTGATGTTGATATGGCAGAAATATGTATAACTTCAAATATTGAAATAAGAGAGGAGAAGGGTCCTTCTGAAGCATTTAGACTGGATGATATAAAGGGAGTTTTTGTGGTTTTTGCAAAAGCGAAGGGCAGAAAATGCCAGCGTTCCTGGAAAATTAGCGATGATGTTGGCGCTGATAAAGATTATCCAGATATTTCTTTACGCGATGCAAAGGCTATGCGAGAGCTAAAAGAAGCTGGCCTATTAACTATGGAAAAAGAATGAAAAACGCCGCCCCTTTAAGCATATTAATCGGTTTTCTTGGCTTTCTTCTTGATAGGGGACAAAAATTTTATCAGATTGATATTTTGGGCTGGCGCGGGGGGGAGAGAATAAATGTAACCGGCTTTTTTGACTATGTTTTAGTCTGGAACAAGGGAGTTTCTTTTGGCTTGCTCGATTCAACCAATCCAATAATAAAATATTTTCTTATTGGGCTGGCCCTATTAATAATAATAGTCTGGTGGTTCAAAACAACAGATATGCTTACCAAAATTGGTCTGGCACTTTGTGTGGGAGGAGCAATTTCAAATATTATTGATAGATTTTTATATGGCGCGGTTGCAGATTTTTTTCATTTTTATTTAGGGCAATATTCATTTTATATTTTCAATCTAGCAGATGTGCTCATATCTTTGGGGGTAGCTCTATTATTGCTGGAAATGCTAATTCCTAAAAAATTGAATAGGGATAATCTCAATAAAGACAAAATCTGATAATATTCATTTTGCGAAAGCTAACTAATAGTATATAAATAAGCTTTATTGAGGCGCATTAGGGCGCTGGCTATTAAAAGGGGTAAATATGACCAACCTAAATTTGGTTAAGGAAAAATTTTTGACATTTATTTTAGCAATTTTTTCATTAATTTTGCTGGTAGCTCTGGGCGGATGTGTCACGGTTGAGGGAACAAATGCCTTTGTGAGCGCGGAAACATTTGAGCGCGAAGTAGCGACAGAAACACTTAAAGGGCTTGGCATTATTGAGCGCGAGAAAAAAGAAGATATAGAAGTTCCGCGTGCCCCACTTGCTTTACCCAAAGATAGTTCAGTTTTGCCAAAGCCAACTCAAAGCAGCGTGGCTAAATTGCCCAAAGATAGTGATAGGGTGCAAATTGACGCTTCAGGCCTTACAGAAGAAGATATAAAACGTTTGCGCAATGCACGGGTTGTGGATTTACGCACATTGAGCGGGCGTCCCCTAACCGAAGCTGAAAGCCGCCAACTAATTGCCCGCATGAAAGCAGCAAGAATTGAATTATCGCAAAATGTTGCCCGTCCTCTTTATTTGCCGCCTGATGAATATTTCACCACTATTGGCGATGTAGAGCTTATTTGTCTGGCAAAAAATGGCGAGCTAGTCTCGCTAAAAGATCCAAGATGTCCGCCCGAAATTCGCGCTGCGCTCTTAAATAACTAATCTGAAGGAGCCGGTATGAATAATGTCCAATCTGGCAAGGAAATAGAAGGAAAGGCAAGGGAAAGTAAAAAATCTAAACCAGAAAAAACTCAATCCAATATTGGGCATAGGGGTAGTGATAGAAAACCGACTAATATGAGATTAGCAAAAGCCATTGCCCGCACAGGTCTTTGTTCACGCCGCGAAGCCGAAAGATGGATTATTCGCGGAAGAGTAAAATTAAATGGCCAAATAATCAGAACGCCAGCAGTCAATATAGGGGCAAAAGATAAGGTCGAAATAGATGATAAACCTCTTATTGCCCGCTCTGCCACTCGCCTTTGGCTCTATCATAAGCCAAAAGGGCTAATTGTCACAGAAAAAGATCCAAAAGGTAGGCGAACCATTTTTGCAGAACTTAATAAACTTGGCTTACCCCGCCTTTTAAGCATTGGGCGGCTTGATATAAATACTGAAGGCTTATTGCTTTTAACCAATGATGGTGGCTTAAAGCGAATTTTAGAGCTGCCATCAACCGGCTGGCTACGCCGCTATAGGGTTAGGGCTTTTGGTAAAATTAATGAGCAGCAATTAGCAGAGCTTAAAAATGGCATTGAAATAAATAATATTAAATATGGGCCGATTGAAGCCACTATTGAAAGGGAAAAGGGAGCAAATGTCTGGTTAAATATTGCTTTAAGGGAAGGAAAAAATCGCGAAATAAAAAAAGTTCTTGCTTCTCTTGGCTTGGAAGTTAATCGGCTTATTCGCGTTTCTTATGGACCATTTTTGCTGTCTGATTTACCAAAAAACGCAGTTAAACTGGTAAAAAACAGAGTTCTAAAAGAACAATTGGGTAAAAAACTAGCCAAACTGGCAAATGTTGATTTTTCTAGCCCCATTATTGATTATGAAACCAAACCTAATATTAGCTCTAAACAAACCATTGTAAAAAAGCGAACTTTACCTGATAAAAGCACTAAGGCAACAAAGGAGAAAATAAATAAAAAACCTGCACCATTTGGAAAAGAAAATTCTGCTTTACAAATGGGTGGTGAATATGGAAAGCCAAAGACTAAAAAATCTATTATATATTTTCCTGACGGGCGAAGCGTAGAAGAATTTGAGCCAGTTGCCAAACAAAAAAATAGACGGCAAAATAGACGAAAGAAAAATTTTACCAAATATAAAGACTCGTAACTATTAGCAGCTGCGCCTAAAATATATCTAAAAGATAAGTCAAATGCGAATAATTGGTGGAAAATTTAAGGGTAAAAAATTAATTTCACCTTCTAATAATAAAATTCGCCCCACTTCGGATAGGGTGCGCGAGGCTATTTTTAATATTTTATCTATAAAAATAAAGAATAATTTTGCCGCCCAAAATGTGCTGGATCTTTTTGCCGGCAGCGGGGCTTTGGGGTTAGAAGCAGCTTCACGCGGGGCTAATAATATAGTTTTTATTGATAATGGGGCACATGCACGTTCACTAATTCGGAGACAAATTGACAATCTAGCACTTACCAATAACGTTAAATTGCTTGGATATGATGCAGCCAATTTAAGAAAAAATACTAAATTCCCCCCCTTTAATTTAATTTTTCTTGACCCTCCCTATCAAAAGGGACTGGGGGAAAAAGCGCTAATAAGCGCCCTAAAAAACGGTTGGATAGCAGATAAAGCAATGATAATTTTTGAGGAGCAGGCCAATAAAAATATAGAATTTCCGGAACAATTCACCATTAGCGATAGGCGCAAATTCGGCAATAGTGAAATATATTTCCTGTATAATTAGTCGCTTTATGAAGAATTTTATTATTTGGAAATCAGAAGTTTTGTCCTGTCCTGCTATATGTTGACAGTTATTTTCTTGATTGGATTTTGCGATGTCATCTATTTTACGTTATTATAGTGAGAGTTTTAAGCTTTGTGTTATTTCTCGCATTGAACGCGGTGAATTGAGTATTGTTCAAGCCCGCAAGCTTTATAATATTGGCG
>WFXU01000067.1 GCA_015490455.1 Hyphomicrobiales bacterium | reverse complement strand
CGCCATAGTTTAGTTTGCCTGTCCTAAAGCCATTCGTATACGTTCAAAAACTCAAATTATCACATCTAACCCATTGATTTTATTCCATATTCGCCGAACCGTACCGTACGGTACGGCGAATATTGCCATATATCAATGAGTTAGTAGTGGGTGTCTTGGCTTTAAGTAAGGGGTAAGGGGTAAAGGGCAGAAGTCTGAAATCAGAAGGCAGAAGTCGGAAATCTGAAGGTAGAAGTCGGGAAACGGAGGACAGAATTTGTGAGGAAATCGAAATAGATATACTAGAGCGAGATGATTTTAGGTTTGCGCATACCCTGAATTTACGAAATAGTTTTGGCATTCAGTGCTGGTGAAGTTGTCAAGGAGTATGCCGATGCATTCACACACAGCTTGTGGAGTGCGCGCGGCGGCCTTTTGCAACAGATGTTTAAGCTTGGCAAAAACCTGCTCAATCGGGTTCAGGTCCGGTGAATATTTTGGCAAGAACAATATTCTTGCGCCAGCCTGCCTGATCATCTGGCGCACCGCCTTGCTTTTGTGGCTGCCCAGATTATCGGCAACGACAATATCGCCGGGCTTCAAGGTTGGCAGCAGAACCTTTTCAACATAAATGCGAAAGCGTTCACCATTGATCGGGCCGTCCAGCAACCATGGAGCATCAATGCGATCATGACGCAAAGCTGCCAGAAATGTCATGGTTTTCCAGTGACCGCTAGGCACCTTGGCCCGCAAACGCTCACCGCGCAGAGCCCATCCACGCAAAGGGGCCATATTGGTTTTGGTCCAGGTCTCATCGATAAAGACCAGGCGGGCCGGATCAATACGGCCCTGATATTTGCACCATTACATCCGCCTTCGTGCCACATCAGGCCGGTCCTGTTCACTGGCGTGAACGGTTTTTATAGCTGAGCTTCTCGGCATGAACGAATGCCCAGACTGACCGATAGTCTAACTTCAAACCGTGTTCAGCCAGTTCGCCAACAAGCCCGCGCAGGGTGAAATCCTGCCGCTTGCAGCGCTCAAGCAACCAGTCGCGGTAACCATCGCGGATGGCTTTGGCTTGTGGCCTCCCATCTGACCGGGCGCAACACTGCCCGTTAAGCGCTTGCGCTTGACCCAGTTGATGGCAGCACTGACAGAAACACCAAAACGTGCAGCCGCAGCACGGCGTGACATTCCTTTTTGCTCAACCGCACGCACAACACGCTCACGAAGATCAATCGAATAAGGTTTACCCATAGCTGCTGGCCTCCTTACCCAGCAACCATGGTGAATTACAAATCATCCGATCCGGGAATCCCAAATCGATTCACACTAAAATCATCTCGCTCTAGTTCCACTTTGTAAAAGAAAGAACTTTGAAACATTATAATTATAAACTAATATTGGAAGTGATAACAGCGAGAGTGAAGGCGAGGGCTAGGGCGAGAGTGAAACGAAAGTAAGGATGATAGGGAACGAGGGCGAGAGTAGGGCAAACCCAAAAGGGAGAAGGTAGGAGTTAGAAATCGGAAATGGCAAAAATATCCATCAAAATTGCAAGAAAACTACACATAAAGAGACAAAATCTTGCAATATTAAATGCCCGATAAGAGAAAAATATCAAGAAATATCAAAATATTAAAATTCTTTACGGAGGACTATATACCATCTATTTTTTCTAGCCATTTTTGCACTTCCTTATCAAATTCTTTCCACGCATAAAGAATTTCAAAATCAAAAATATATGTTGCGCTAATATATTTATTGAGGCGAATGGTTCTTATGCATTTTTGCGTAGATTTATCAGTAATTGCCTGCATACATTTAGCGACAAAGGGGTTTTTGCTGATTGGGTCATACCAAATTACTTCTCCCCTATAACCAACAATATTTTTCAGTGGTTTTCCTATCAACCCCTTTGGTCCCCTTAACTCATTGGGCAAAAATTTATGTAAATAAACAGCATCTAATAGTTCGGCGCTGGTTTTTGTCATTCTTTGCGGCTGCAAACTAACATGGATTTTATTTTTATCCGGTGAATTTGTAAGGGGTAAAATAAAAATAAGTTCAATTTTTTCAACAAATGGTTTGTCCTTTGTAACAGAATATTTGAATAAGGAGGAAGGAATTTGTAAATTTCTCCCGCCAATAGATTTAATAATTTTGCTTGTTTCATTTTTAATTGCTGGTAAAGCTAGTGATTTTTCTTTAATATTATCAATATAATAGATAATAGCCAACCCCACTATAATCATGGCAAAACTTATTGCTATGAGGTTGAACCATAAATTATTTATCTTTTTATTTTCACTATTTGAAAAAACACTCACAAAATGCTCCGCAAATTTATTAACCATATTTGTCAACTTTTGCTGACTTTGATGGAGCGATAATTATACTTAATAAAAGGTTAATAAATCTTCCCTTTGCTGAAAATTTGGAAAATAAATGTCGTCAGATCTATTTCTTGCATTTTTTATTATAGCGGTTGGGATTTCGGTTGCCGGAGTTATTTCCCATTTATATCAATTTATTTGTCGCTCTCCCGTCAGGTTAAGTTATGGGGGAGAGAGTTTTTTAGCTAGTTTAGGCAATTTATTCATTAGTTTTATTTGCGGTCCCTATATTATGCTAAATTTGGGCTTTAATGCAAAAAATGATAGTTTCATATCAGCCCCTTTAATGTTAATGGTGGCCTTTATTGCCTTTGGCTGGGCTTTTATTACCGGCCTATTTGTTATTTCCATATATTTGGCAATATTAACAATTTAGCCGGTTGTGAAGAATTTTATTATTCGGAAATCAGAAATCGGAAGTCGGATACATATTAGTTTCAATTTGATGAACGGATGAAAAAATAGCACCAACTCTTTCATATTTTTGCTGCTGCATTCGCATTTATGCGTAGTTTTGTTGCAACTTTGATGGATATTTTTGCAATTTCCGTTTTCTAATTTCCCACTTCTGTCTTCTGACATTCGCCCTCGCCGTTTGTCACTTCCAATATTAGTTTATAATTATAATGTTTCAAAGTTCTTTGTTTTACAAAGTGGAGGGTAGTATTTTATTCCGAAAGTCAGTTATTTGATTGTAGGAATGGTTGCAGAAACTGCGGAGTGCATCTTGAAGTGTGAGTGCGTGGGGAATGATTGCGGGGGTGGTTTTTTTGGAGAGTAAATGAATGGAGGCGGGAGTGGTTTGGGAGGCTAAATGGTTGGGGGTGAAGGTATTTTTTCTCTCTTGGTCTTGCCCTCACCCTATCTCTTTCTCCTTTTTCCAATGCCCTCACGGTTTCTCTTATCCTACCCACGCCCACCGTTTCTCTTTCATTTCCAAAATTTTGCTCATAATTATGATGTTTCAAAGTTCTTTGCTTTTCAAAGTAGAACTAGTATATCTATTTCGATTTCCTTGCAAATTCTGCCCCCCGATTTCCGTCTTCCGCCCTCTACCTTCCTCTACCTTCTGAGCGATAAATCTTCATGGCCAATAATTTAGGCCAGCCTTTTAAGGCTGGCCAGTTGCATCTGCTTCGTTGGGGGGGTAGGGAAGCAGATTGGTTATTGCTTAATTATTAATTACTAATTATTAGCCACAAGACTTACCCTATTATCGTAAATATCAACCCACATGCCCGAATTTGCTTGTGATTGTCGTTTTAGATAACGATATGGTGTCTCATTCCATAATTTAATTAGGCTTGCCTGATTATCAAGAATAAGGTCGCCCCTGTCAGTTCTTACCATCAGAACGGCGTGACCTTCTCCACTCATTTGTCTAGCAACTGCAATTAGCAAGGTTGAGGCTGGCCAACCAAGATTCATCAATGCGCGACGTTTTTCCAATACATATTCTTCGCAATCCCCATAGCCGTTAGAATATGTCCAAAATTCTTCAACACCATATAGTTCCTTATCGGTAACCGGAATAATTTCGGCGTTAAATTTGGCGTTAATATTAACCAATTGCTGCCAGCGTTCTTGGGTTAGAGTAACTGCAATTTGCAGATTATCATTTTTTGTGCATTCCTGAGGGCGTGTTTGGCAAAATTGCGCATGCCCATAAGGGATAGAGGTCTGTTTATTGCCAGCCTGCGCAAAGGCAGGATTAGTAAGGTCTATATTCCCTTTGCCATAAGAAAAATCTGTTAGCGCCAACATAAATAAAAAAATAAATGCTAGTTGCGTGAATAATTTATTGTTTAATATAGTCATTTTGTTCTCCCTGTTTGGAGAACAAGCTAGAGAAATGACATTTCACTTTTGAAAAAAATAATATTCAATTTTTACGCAAATTTTAGTCGAATTTTATTGACGGTTTTAATGTAAAATTAACCCCAAAATTTTGCGTCTAATTTGATATAAAGAAGGTTAGTTCAGAGAGCCAGAAATATTGATGTTGAAGGTTTAATCTAGGCGTAAATTTTGTTGCACAATAGAGAGCATTTCCTGCGCTGAGGTAAATTGGACGCCAATTCCATTTTCAAAATGGCGAACTACTTTGGCTTGCATTCTGCCAAGTGTTACTATTGTGCCTATGGCTGGGCGAACAGACAACTCAACCGCCGCGCCAGAGATAGAAATATCCAATAATTTACAATTATAGCGGCGTCCATCTTCTAAAATTATTGCCGAATGGCGAAAATCTGGCACAAACCGTCCGTGATCTCTCTCATCAGTAAGCCCAAGCTCATCTTTATTGGCCAGCCAGGTTAATTGCGCGGCTATTTTATCTCTTTTTCTAGCTGAGGCCGAAAAATTAATAATAAAACCGCCATCACACAGGCTGGTTATAATTCCGTCAATACGCCCAATTGTTTCTAAATAGGCAATAATTCGTGTGCCAATTTGACCGCTCACTGGAGCAATTATTTTTGCACTGCCGGGCGACATTTCAACAATTTGGCAGGGATATTCGCTATAATCTGCCAACATATAGCGACCTAAAATAGAAACTTTCACACTTTGAAAGCGATCAGGCTCTGAAAACCCGCTCGGGCTAGTATTGGGATTAAGGTTAAATTGCGTTTTTTTACTTTGTAACCCTAGCATAAAATAACTTATTGGCTTGATTCATCTCAGCAGAACCATAACGCAACTTTAGTTAACTATTGGTAATTTTATTAATTTTTTTGCGATTTTCCGCCATCAATTACCGCTAAGTGGGAATATTGACGTGCAATATTACCATAAATCTTAGTCGGAATGGCAATTTTAGCCTCAATTTCTATATTTTTGCCAATTTTGCCAGAATATACGCTATCCCTATTTTGTGAATTATTCTTGCTAGAGCGATTATTTATAGTTTC
The DNA here is from genome assembly GCA_015490455.1 of Hyphomicrobiales bacterium. GTDB lineage: Bacteria > Pseudomonadota > Alphaproteobacteria > Rhizobiales > Devosiaceae > S141-66. Next base: position 10,365 of record WFXU01000067.1, on the reverse strand, counting down.
TGTTTCTAAATAATCATCAGGCCAAATTAATCTAAGCCCCGTTATTTTTTGCTCCATTATAGGCTCCAGCCCCAGCCAATAAGGCTCTTCAATAGCGCTCATTGCCCCTAAAATTCGTAAATTTGTTGCCCCATTATGCCGAATTGGCAATAAGATAGTTTCATAATATGCCCTTTTACCTCTAGAGCTGGTCCCAACAAAATTAATAAGAGCAACAGCGTGATCTTCTGTAACCGCCCTTATGAGGGTCTTTAGCGCTTCTTTATCCTTTTCATGCCAGAGATTGCTAAAAGAGCGCCCCCTTAATTCACGACAATAGGTAGAACATAAATGTGAGCCCGCCAATCTAAAATTATATTCATCTTCATCATTTATAAGTTCCAAAATAAAGACATTGGCTAAAGATTTTCGTATTTTTGTTGGATCAAGATGGCGCCGCTCCGGTGCGCTACGAGACCCGCGTAATTGATTCCAATAATTATATAATAATTTTGATGATTCTTTTTGCATAATTTACCGCATATATTTGTGTATTTGTGCAAAATCCGCAAAGTCAACAGGATAGCCAAATAAGACTTTTTTCTATCTTGTGCCTATTGTTACAAAATTTGAAAAAATAATCGCCATTAAAACTTTATTAAGGTTAACGCGTTGCCAAATATGTTAAAAGATTTGAGAATTAAGAGGAAAAAATTTTGAAACAAACAATAGAAAAACAACAACTATCTGAAAAACAACCAATTTTTAATTTACCAAAAATTGTGCTCTTATTAATATTGCTACTTTTCTTTGTGCATATTTTTTTATATCTGTTAATAAATGAGCAATTAAGAGAGATAATTATTCTTAATTTTGCCTTTTTACCAGTTCGTTTTATGGTAGAAAAACAATTTGATTTAGATTTTATTCCGATAATTTGGACTATTTTTACCCATGCTTTATTGCATGCCAGTTGGGGGCATTTATTTATTAATATTGCCTGGCTCGCTATTTTTGGCACGGTTGTGGCTAAGAGATATGGTGACTTTGCTTTTTTACTCATATTTTTCCTTAGCGCGGCAGGGGGGGCACTATTATTTGCCTATTTTACTTTACCGCAGTTTAGCTTATTAATCGGGGCATCGGGGGGGATTTCCGGATTAATGGGGGTAGCAATAAGGTTTATGTTCCAACCAATAAGGGTAGTAAAAAATCCAGAGACAGAAGAAATAATTATGCTGGGGCGCTCTTTAGCAAGATTTAGAGAATTATTTACTAATAAAACTTCGCGTTATTTTATAATTTTTTGGATAGGTTTTAATCTCTCTGTTCCATTTATGCCATTATTTTTTGATTTTGCGGAAACAAATATTGCCTGGCAGGCTCATTTGGGAGGTTTTTTTGTTGGATTATTCATAGCGCCATTTTTTGAAAAACGAATAAATTAACAATTATTCGGCTATAAATTTGAGTAAAGAGCCATTCTGGCCATTTTCTATTGCGCGATAAAAACAGCTTTTTTTGCCTGTATGGCAGGCATAACCTTTTCCTAATTGCTCAACCAACAATAAAATTGCGTCCTGATCACAATCAATCCGTATTTCTATTATTTTTTGCACTTCACCTGATGTTTCGCCCTTTTTCCATAATTTTTCTCTAGAGCGTGAATAATAATGTGCAAGGCCAGTTTTGATGCTTAGTTCCAGCGCTTCCCTATTCATATGAGCTAGCATAAGGACTGTTTTACTGTTTTTTTCCTGCGCAATGGCGCTAATAAGTCCATTTTTATCAAATTTAGGCGCAAAAATATTGCCCAATTCAATTTCCTTTTTGGAAAAATCAGCAAAATTTTTAATTTCAAAACTCATTTATCTTACTTTTTATCCCTTTCTCCTAGAAGAGCAAAAAATCTTTCTTTTTCTTCTTTATTGGTAGCAAAAACTCCAGAAAATTTTTGTGTCAAAGTGGTTGTGCCAGCATTTCTTACCCCGCGCATAGACATACACATATGTTCTGCCTCAATTAAAATAGCTGCTCCACGTGGCTGTAAATAAAGATTTAGCGCATCTATAATTTGCGTTGTAAGATTTTCCTGTGTTTGTAAACGTCTGGCAAAACAATCAACTAATCTGGCCAATTTAGATAGGCCAACAATTCTGCCATTTGGCAAATAAGCAATATGGGCTTTACCAAAAAATGGCACTAAATGATGCTCACAATGTGAATAAAAATTAATGTCGCGCAATAATATTATTTCATCATAGGAACTTAAATCGGTAAAAGTTTTTTGTAATATTTCTTGGGGATCTTGCCCATAACCTGAAAATAGCTCCGCATATGCCTTACTTACCCGTTTTGGCGTATCCAAAACCCCCTCGCGTTCCGGATCATCGCCGGCAAAGGCTATTAAAGTTTTAACCGCCCTTTGCATTTGTTTAAGGCTCGGTCTTTTATTAAATTTGGCTTTCTTTATGGAATTTGCACTAATTTGCACTAATTTTGCGTCCATAAATTTCTCCTATCACAATTAAAACTATTTTATTGGCATAAATTATCCCCTATATAAAGAACAATGAATAATTCGCAAGCCAGTGAGTGATTATTGTGGAACTCTCAGAACTTTATTCAAGCAAAATATTAGGGATTGCTGCTCGGCTGCCAGAGAGTAAAAAATTAAAATTTTATGATGCTAAAAGCAAAAAAACTTCAACAATTTGTGGCTCAAGCGTTGAGGTCTTTATTAAAGTAAAAAATAATAAAATTTGTGATTATGCGCACAATGTCTCTGCCTGCGCTTTGGGGCAGACTTCCTGCACGATAGTTTATGAAAATATTATCAATTCAAATATAGATGAATTATATGAATTACGCGATATTATGTTGAATATGCTAAAAAATAATGGCAAAGCGCCAAGTGGAAAATGGTCGGATTTACAATATTTACAGGTGGTAAGAGATTTTCCTGCACGCCATTCTTCTACAATGTTAGTATTTGAAGCGATTATTGATTGTCTTGATAAAATTAATTCGGCAAAGAAATAATGTTTATTTGGCAAAAAATATTATTCATTATTGATTTTCCATTCAAAATTTTGGCTGTTGGTTTAATAATTATTTATCGCTATAGTTTTTCTGCCTTTTCTGGTCGTAATTGCCGCCATTTACCCTCCTGCTCTGAATATACAAAAGACGCTATTTGGCGCTTTGGATTTTGGCAAGGGGGATGGATGGGGCTAGCGCGCCTTTATCGCTGTCGTCCAAATGGCAGTGAGGGATTTGATCCAGTTCCAGAAAAATTACCCAAAAATAGTAAATGCTATCTACCTTGGCGATATGGGCGCTGGAAATAATTTTTTTCCGGTGCTAATGGGTAAATATTGTGATTTGATTTGACCGGAGTAATCTATGATTAATGTAATTTTCCCTGATGGGGCAACTCGGCAATATGCTAACGGAATAACAGGTTCAGAACTAGTCGAATCTATCTCTAAATCATTGGCCAAAAAGACAGTTGCAATGCGAGTTAATGGGGAGTTGAGTGATTTAAGCGATGAATTGTTTGATGGCGCTAAAATTGAATTTATTTTGCGTGATGATGAGGCAGCTTTGGAACTTATCCGCCATGATTGTGCGCATGTTTTGGCAGAAGCCGTGCAAGAACTTTGGCCAGATACGCAAGTGACAATTGGGCCAGTGATTGAAAATGGCTTTTATTATGATTTTGCCCGTGATGAGCCTTTTTCTATGGAAGATTTAGACAAAATAGAAAAGAGAATGCGCCAAATTATTGAACGAGGAGCAGAATTTACCAAAGAAATTTGGTCACGCGAAAAGGCAAAACAAGTCTTTGCCACAAAGGGAGAACATTATAAGGTTGAACTTATTGATGCAATTGCTGAAGGGGAAAGCGTAAAAATTTATAAGCAGGGGCAATGGTTTGATCTTTGCCGTGGGCCGCATATGCGTTCAACTAAAGATATTGGGCAAGCCTTTAAGCTAATCAAAGTTGCCGGAGCCTATTGGCGTGGCGATAGTAATAATGCCATGCTTTCGCGCATTTATGGCACTGCATGGGCAAAGCAAAAACAGCTTGATGATTATTTACACATGCTAGAGGAAGCAGAAAAACGCGACCATAGGAAATTGGGGCGTGAATTAGACCTGTTTCATTTTCAAGAAGAGGCTATGGGGTCGGTCTTTTGGCACCCAAATGGGCATATAATTTATAATGCGCTGGAGCAATATATCCGACGTAAAGTGAGTGCTGCTGACTATAAGGAGATAAAGACGCCAGAGCTTATTGATATAAAATTATGGAAAAAATCTGGCCACTGGGCAAAATTTCGCGAAAATATGTTTGTTGTTCCCGATGAAGTGCCATCAATGGAAAATGATGCGCCCATTTTATCAGGTGATGCCAAATTAATGGCACTAAAACCGATGAATTGCCCCGCCCATGTGCAAATATTTAATCAGGGGATAAAATCCTATCGTGATTTGCCGCTTCGCTATGCTGAATTTGGATGTTGCCACCGTAATGAAGCGCATGGCGCATTGCACGGCTTAATGCGCGTAAGGCAAATGACGCAAGATGATGGACATATATTTTGCACAGCTGAGCAAATAAAATCTGAAACTGAAAATTTTTGTGATCTATTAGATTCAATCTATCACGAATTAGGCTTTGATGAAGTAAATATATTATTAGCAACTCGCCCAAAGGTGCGCGCAGGTTCTGATGAAGTTTGGGATTTGGCGGAAAAGTCTTTAAGTGAAGCACTAAGCTCAACCGGGCGAGAGTTCAAAATTATTGAAGGTGAGGGGGCTTTTTATGGTCCTAAACTTGAATTCCACCTTAAAGATGCGATTGGTCGGACCTGGCAATGCGGCACTTTACAGCTTGATTTTGTGTTGCCTGAGCGTCTTGAAGCCTCCTATATTGATAAGGATAGTAAGCGTCAAACCCCCGTTATGTTACATCGGGCAATTTTAGGCTCGCTTGAGAGATTTATAGGTATTTTAATAGAGAATCACGCCGGACGTATGCCAATGTGGCTTGCCCCAACGCAAGTTGTCGTTGCGCCAATAACTTCAGATATTGATGATTATGCAATTAAGGTGGTTGAGCAATTAAAAGCAAATAATATTCGCGCCATAAGCGATCTACGCTCTGAAAAAATAAATTATAAAGTTCGTGAACATTCGCACGCGAAAGTGCCGGCAATTTTTGTTGTTGGCAAGCGCGAGGCGGAAGAAAACACGGTTTCCATTCGCCGGCTTGGCTCACAAGGACAAAGCGTAATGGCGCTAAAAGAAGCAATAAATAATATTGTTAAGGAGGCGCAACCCCCAGACTTAAAAAACCTTTAGTTCTAATAGCTTGATATTCTCACAAAATTGTGATTGGTTAATTTAGCATAACCCACCGCTAGCGAGGGTGCAGGAAGACAAGGGGGCGAGAAGATAGAGGGGTAAGAAGATAGAGGGGTAAGAAGATAAAGGGGGCGCAAAAGGGATAGAAAACAAAAAGGGAGAAAGGAGAAAAAATGGATTGGAAATTTTTTATGATAGGTGTGATTATTTTACCGGTAATTATGCTTATCTATTTTCTTGTGGTATTTTTGTTCCCACAATTGGGGTTGGCCAGCGGAATAGGTTTATTTATTGGTGCGCTGGTCAGTTTAATTGTTGCGGTTCCTATTGCCTGGTTTATTGCCAAAAGAGTTAAGTAATAATCTAACTATTAATAAACAGAGGTAAGCAATTCTATTTCCCTTGGGGGGGAGGGTTGCACTTGGAAGTCGCGATTATAGACTTTTTGCCCAATTTTGGCGATCACTACATAATCACCCTCGCGCAAAATGGTTGAGGGGAAGGCGCCTAATTCCTTATATAAGATTTCTCCTTGTTGATTTTTAACCGTCCATTCTACATCGGCTATTGCCTGTCCGCCAGGCTCACTGGCAAGTCTAAAGCTAATTCTTGCCGCATTATGATATAGAGTTGCATCGGTCAACTGCCCTACTTCCACGCGCAAATCCGCCCTTACTTTGGCATTTACATCACCAAAATAAGATATTACATGATATGTGCCGGCGTTCAGATATATTGTCTCTCCCTGTTTTACATCTTTTGCGATAATTTTCTTTTCTTTTTCCCCGCCAATATTTGCAAATATATCAAATTTCAGATTTTTGGGTAAAATCTCAATGTCACCGCTAATTGCCGCATTTAAGCGTAATGCGCCGGCTTCAAAATTTAGGGTTTTAGTCAGGGGAGCGCCGGCAATTCTTAAACTATCGCTCAATTGAGCATGCCCATAAGCAGCATGGATCAGATAATCCCCCTCCCTTAATTCAAATTGCGCAATTGCCTGCTCAGACTTATATAATAGCGCCATTCCATTTTCATCATTATTATCAAAAACCCTCCAAACAATACCATCCTCAATAATCGGGCTATTTTCATATAATTGGGCAGATAGAGTTAAAATTTGTTTTTTATTACTATTTGGAATAATAATATTTTCCCGCTTATTTTGGATTTGTTCATTTTGGTTTTGTCCATCATTATTTTGGATAGTTCCACCTTGCTCCCCCCTATTAATGGGTGGTTGTGGAATTGGGGGCACTTGCTGCGAAAAAGCACCTGAAAATGATAATATAAAAAATAAGAATATAAGAAAAAATAATTTTTGCATTTTGAATAGCTTAAAATTAGCCTAAAATAATATCAGAGCCAATGTGCCACATCTCAGCAAAAAAAGGAATAAATATGTCAGTAAGGGAAGAAATATTAACATACTTTAAGACCCGCCGCTCAACCCCGAAGCAATTTTTACGTGAGCCCGCTCCAAGCGAAAAAGAATTAGAAGAAATTTTAACAATTGCTAGCAGAGTTCCAGATCACGGCAAATTATCGCCTTGGCGCTTTATTATCTATCAGGGTAAAGCAAGAGAGAAGGTTGGAGAAAATCTGGCAAATATTCTAAAGGAAAGAGAGCCCAATATTGATAAAGAAAGATTAGAAATTGAAAAGAAACAATTTTTTCCAGCTCCCATCACAATAGCTGTTATTTTTTCACCCAAAGAAAATGGAAAAATACCCATAAAGGAACAATTATTAAGCGCAGGTGCTGCGGCGCTAAATATATTACATGCGGCAAATATATTAGGCTATGGTGCCCATTGGGTTTCGCGCTGGTTTGCTTATGATGAGCAGGCCAGCAAAATGCTGGGGGCAAGAGAGGGAGAGCAATTTATTGCCTTTATTCACATAGGCACAGCAGAGAAAAAAGTTGAGGATAGGCCAAGACCAAAATTAGAGCAAATTATTTCTTATTGGCAAGGTTAACCTTAAATTAACCATGCTTTAGCATTGATTAATCACTTAATAAGGTTTTTCAAAATGGTCAGCGCCCCAATTAAAATTTCTCCGCAATTAGCATTAATAATCAATAATGCTGGTAAGAGAAATAATGTAGATTTTAACTATCTCTTGCAAACCGCAATACGTGAAAGTTCGCTAAATCCAAATGCCAAAGCAAAAAGCTCTTCTGCTCTTGGCCTTTTTCAATTTATTGAAGCAACATGGCTTGAAACTATGAAAGCGGAAGGAGCAAGGCTTGGCTATCAAAATTACGCAAATGCCATTAAAATTGATGAAAAGGGAAATTATTTTGTCAAAGATAAGAAATTGCTTAAAGAAATTTTGGAATTAAGAAAAAACCCACAAATTGCCGCTGATTTAGCTGCCGCCTTTACCAGAAAAAACGGAGAATATTTAACAAAGGCTTTTGGCAGAATGCCAAGTGCGGGCGAACTTTATATAGCGCATTTTTTGGGGGCAAAGGGAGCCGAAAAATTATTTAGAGAAGCTCTTAAAGATCCAAATCAAATTGCCGCTGACCTTTTCCCCAATGCGGCTAAGGCAAATAGAACAATATTTTATGAAAATAATAGAGCAAAGACAATTAAACAGGTTTATTTATCTTTGGTTGCAAAACATAAGGTAAATAATAATGAAAGCGAATTTTTAGTTCAGCAAATTGCCAGCCAAAATATTGCCAGCCAAAATGTCACAAGCACAAAGCCAGAGCCCGTTAATAGGCCAGCAATTTCATTTGAGAATTTTTACTCCCTAAAAGTGCAAAATAGCGCGCCCATTTCATTATCCAATGAAGGCACAAATAATATTACTGAAGGATTTTTTATCCAACTATATAATAAATAATTAACGCCATATTTATATTCATAGTGAACAAATAATTAAGCCTTGCAGATTAAGCTGCAAATTATTTAGTAATTTTCGCTTCAAGGGAAATAATGCTCGCCTATAAACAGTTTATGGAACTTTCAAAAAATATTGATAGTGATGCCCGCTCCCAGGCGGCCTATTTAGCCTCTATTGCCTTTATTGAGCATGATGGCCCCATAGATGAAAATGCTGCCCTTTATGCCGCTCTTTTTACATTTTTAGAGGATAATTCAGTAAAGGTGCGCGCTTCTCTTGCCTATGGCTTATTACATTCAAAAAATGCCCCCCGCCCGATAATGGTTTCATTACTATATGATGAGCCTATTATTTCACGCGCTGTCGCCCAATATTCGCCTGTTTTGGTTGATGCCGATTTGTTGGGAATTATAAGAAATAATGATGAGGCAATGCTTGATTCTATTGTGAGACGAAAAATAATCAATGAACGCGTTTCTAATGCCCTATTGCTCAGCGGAAATATTAATATTATTCTTAGATTGCTCAAACGTAAGGATGTAAGTCTTGATTCGCAAATTTTGGCGCAAATTGCCAAAAAATTTGCCAATAATAGAAAAATAAGTGCCGCCCTTCTCGCCAGAGATGAATTATCAGCGTCAACAAGAATCTATTTGATAGAAAGTCTATGTGATAGGCTTGCAAAGGCCAGAATTGTTAAGGGTTCCATTATTCCATCACGCTTAAATCGCCTAATGCGCGATCTTAAAAATTCTGCCCTTACCTCCATTGGGGAGCAGGAAGCGTGCAATGGGCAAAATCAATATGCAAAAGAAATGATTGAAAATAATCAGATTAATGCGCGTATAATGCTACATTCAATTATTAGTGGCGATGTATTATTTTTTGCGCAATGTTTAGCAATATTGGCTAATCTTCCTGAAGATAAAATATTCTCATTGTTAAATAGCGGCTCTAAAAGCGCCCTTAATGCTCTTTTTGCAAAATGTGGGCTTAATGAAGCAATTGCTAGGCTGTTGATTAAATTAATATTTTACGCGCGAAATGTTGACTTATCTAACGATTTGGGAGCTCGCCATCTGATTGTAACCTGTCTTATTAATGAACTTATTGAGGAAAATAAGGGTGATATTCCATTGGAGCTAGAGGAGGCGTTTTCTTATCTTAATGAACAAAATATTCTGTTAGCGCAAAAGGCAGCAGCAGGCGTTATGCCCGCTTTTGCACTAGAGGCCGAAAGTAAAATTCTTCCCCTGCCAAATAATGAGGAGGAGGAAAAATTATCACTCCCCGCAGCCTGATATAGCTGCTGATTTCAACCTAGTAAAATCTAATTTTCCCACTTGCCACTTGCTCTAATGCCCATGGATATAATTTATGCTCGGCTTTTAGGATTCTTTTTTCCAAAATATCAGCATCATCACCTGCCATTATTGGCACAATAACTTGCCCAATTATTGGTCCATCGTCCATTTCCTTAGTTACAAAATGCACCGTGCAACCATGCTCAATCTCACCAGCATCTAAAGCCCTTTGATGCGTATTTAATCCCTTATATTTTGGCAGTAATGAGGGGTGAATATTGATGATTTTTCCCTGCCATTGATCGCAAAAATCATCGCTTAAAAGACGCATATAACCAGCCAAACAAATAATATCTATTTTCCATTTCTTTAGTTGCTCACTTATTGCTCTATCTGTTTCTTGTTTATTTGGAAAATCTTTTGGCGAAATGACAATATGTTCAATATTTTTTTCTTTGGCAAATTTTAGGCCCTTAGCTTCACTCTTATCAGAAATAATTCCAACAATTTGCGCCGGATAATCATTATTTTCACTTGCCTTAACCAGCTGCTCCATGTTAGAGCCTCGCCCAGAAATAAAAATTGCAACTCTTTTTTTATGAGCCATTAAAAATAGATCCCTTAAATTCAATATTTGCTTTAGTTGCTAATTCTATTTCACCAATTTGATAGGCTATCTCGCCAAATTTTTCAAAATGATCTATTATCGCTTTTGCCTTTATTTTTGGAGCAATTAGCACCATTCCAACCCCGCAATTAAAAGTGCGTAACATTTCTATCTCTTTTACTCCGCCTGTTTTTGCTAACCAATTAAAGACGGGGGGAACGTTAATTCTATCTAAGTCAATTT
>WFXU01000066.1 GCA_015490455.1 Hyphomicrobiales bacterium | reverse complement strand
TTCCTTTATTTCTCTTTTTTAAGAAGGTTGGCAATTAAATACCAAAATATAAATGAAGTGATTATTCCAGATAGGCTCATAGCAGCATATTCTAAGAATGCATTGGATTGCAGTTCACCATTTGATTGTAAAAATAATAAATATGCGCTTTTGAATAATATAAAAATTAAAAACAACCACTGGGAAATGACCAGTGCCCAAATTTCTTTCTTGGTGAGTGTAAATGTTAGGTTTTTTCTTAAAGATGCTAAAATGAGCCAAATGACGAAAAAAATTGCAAATAATAAAAGCTGAAATGGGAAAATTAACATAGATTCACTGACTAAATAATCCCACGAACTGCTAAGCAAATTATCTACGCTTTCAAATAATAATGTGCCGGTGATATTTGAAAAACCAGATAAAAATGAGCGAATTATTGCGTAAATTACAATTGCCCCCAAACTCACCATCACAAAAAAATTAATGATAAAAACAAAGAATATATTTCTAAATAATTTAGAAAATTTACTTGCTTTCTTAACTATATTCATCACGCCGCTCTTTTATTGTCTGTTGTTGCACAATTATCATTATCATAATCAATAGTGATATTATTATAGCCGCGCATGGAGATTTCTATGCCATCACGATCTAGATCTAAGATAATGGGCAACCAAGCATCGCCCCACAAATCCATTTCACCAGCGCCCATATCTCCAACTTGGTGTGGGGGATTAGAGCCGCCGGCATTACCGCCAGTTAACTCATTATCGTTCAGCCAGCCGCTGCCGCCGCCGCCCGCATCGCCAACGGTTAGCTCATTATCAGCGTGCCACCCGCCGCCACCTGCGCCCGAACCAGAGGAGCTAGAAGAACTGCTAGAGCCTGAAGAACTAGAAGAGCTGCTTGAACTAACTGAACTTGAAGAAGATGAATCATCATCATCATTATCATCATCGGAGGAGTTATCGTTAGACGAACCAGTCAACTCATTATCATTCGGCCAACCACCATTTATAGATGCTTCTGTGTTAAGCTTAATAGAGCCAATTTGATAGTCGGGAGTACCTAAATTTAGTAGGTCTAATATTCTGTTTGCCAAAGCCATTTCAGTTTCTACTCTATTCATATAGCCTTGACCCAATTGTTCAAGCGCAGAAGTACCTGCAGCATTAAAGTCGAATAGTTCACTATTACTAAGTCCAGGCGCAAAGCCAACTTGTACGATATGCCCATTTAATGGAACAGGCACAGTCGGAGGAGCTGGCAAATCATCTATTCCAAATGCCTTCGCAAAAGCGGCAACTGCTGAATTAGAATTTGTGAACATAACATTATATCCTATATCACGAGATTCAATTGAAGCTTCAACTCTCTTACCAATTGCCACAACATCAAAACCATCCAATTCGCTTCCTGAAAGTAGGGTATGTGATGCCGTGTTAGTAGCTTTTTGTTCTGAATAAAATTTGTAATCATAAGAATTCTCATCAAGTTTTTCCCAATCAACACGTAATCTTCCAAAACCCTCCACTTCGGTTGCTATGGTTTCATCATCGGTTTCAGGAAAGCCACTAAAAATAAAGCGCTCACCATCCTCATTTGTATAAACTATAAATGCGTGATAGACACCCGGGATATTAAAACCAGTATTTAAAGCTTCTACAGGTCGGTAAAATATTTCGAGAGTTGCTTCCATTTTAGTTTCCCCAATTGTTAATATTATAGTCCAGCATCACGATATAAATATGCCTTGCATTCGCCACTGATTAGATTGATTGTAATAATAAGTTCTAACGAACCCTTCTCTATCCACCAAGAATTATCCCCATCTTTGCCAACTGTTTTTGAAGGTCTATCAAAAAATCTCACACGTTTCCTAGCATAATCATCTTGCATCATCCCGCTTAGTTTTTCAGGCGTTACAATGGGACAAACTTCCTTGGTTAATTCACGAGTATAGCTGGTGCTGGAATTGGGAACATTATTTTCCATAATCTCAACAAGCCGATTAAAAAGCTCGTTCTCACTCTTTTCCATTGCCTTAAACCCCCAAAAAGTTAATCCTAAAATAGCTATAACAACTACAACTAATTGTCGTATATGCCGCATTATCCATATTTTCTTCTTTAACCGATTGTGCGCCAAATCCCTTCTTCTTGCTAATATAAAAAGCAAAATAATTATAGATGCGATTGTAATAAAAAATATAAGAGGATATTTGCCAAAAAAGAGCATCAGGATAAGTAAACTATAAAATAGCACTGTTTGCACAAAAGGCACAAAAATAAACCCAAGCACGAGAACTAGCGCTAAAATTATATGCCAATATTTCCTTATCCAATTCATCATGCCGCCCTCATATATGCAAATCTGTTTTCATTGTCATTGGCAATATTATTATCAT
>WFXU01000065.1 GCA_015490455.1 Hyphomicrobiales bacterium | reverse complement strand
TGAGGGTAGTTTTGTAGGGCTGATTGTGGGGCGTAGTCTATTAAGTTTATGACGAGGTTAAGATAATTTGTTACGCTGAGCAAGGCCAAAGCTTCTGTTGCAATTGATGCTCTTAGCCGCTCATTGTGCTTACTATCCTTTTTCTCACAAACTATACTTCTGCCTTCTGATTTCAGACTTCTGAGCAATAAAATCTTCACAACCAACTAAATATAGCTATCAGAATAATAGAGTCTAGGACTAATCGCGCACTTCTTCCAATTCAATCAACACACCATCAAAATCTTTAGGATATAAAAATATTACCGGCAAGCCATGCGCGCCAATTTTGGGTTCACCATCACCAATAATGCCTGCCCCCTCTTTTTGTAAATGTAAAATAACCTCTTTAATATTTTTTACCTCAAAACAAATATGATGCATGCCGCCGAGCGGATTTTTTTGCAAAAATTTAGCGATTGGGGAATCCGTTCCCAATGGCTCCATCAACTCTATTTTGCTATTTTCCAAGTCAACAAAAATTACCCTCACCCCATGTTCAGCTAATTTTATTGGGCTGGAGATTTTTGCTCCCAAAACATCATGATATTTTCTTGCTGACCTTTCAATATCAGGAACCACAATGGCAATATGATTAATTTTACCAATCATTATAAAAGCACCCCAGCCCAATTTATCCCATTATTTACCTATCTTTTGCCTAATTCGCATTTCGTGTAAAATTGGCTCCGTATAGCCAGAAGGCTGTTTTACCCCTTCAAGCGCCAATCTTAAAGCAGCATTAAAAGCAATAGAATTAGCAAAATCATCACTCATTCTAATATAGGCCGCATCATTTTTATTTTGTTCATCAACAATTTTTGCCATACGCTTAAATATTGCTTTAACTTCTTCCTTACTTATCATTTTATGCAATAACCAATTGGCAATATGTTGTGAGGAAATACGACAAGTTGCCCTGTCTTCCATCAGACCAATATTATTAATATCTGGAACTTTTGAACAGCCAATCCCCTGCTGAACCCAACGCACCACATAACCTAAAATGCCTTGTGCGTTATTTTCTACTTCACGCAATATTTCCTCTTTTCCAAGCGAATTTCTAGCAATAATCGGCATAGAAAATAGCTCCGTAAGGGTGGGCATTATTTCATCATAACGGCGTTTTTGTTCGGCAAAAACATCAACTTCATGATAGTGCAGCGCATGTAAAGTTGCAGCAGTTGGCGAGGGAACCCAAGCGCAATTTGCCCCAGCCTTTGGATGAGTAGCCTTGCTAGCTAACATGTCAGCCATCTTATCAGGAATAGGCCACATTCCCTTACCTATTTGCGCCCTTCCTGAAAAACCACATTTTAGCCCTATCAGCACGTTTCTATCTTCATAGGCCTGTAACCATTTTTCCCTTTTTATTTCTTCCTTAGGTAAAACCAGCCCAGCCCACATAGAGGTATGAATTTCATCTCCTGTTCTATCCAAAAAACCAGTATTTATAAAGAAAACCCTCTCACGTGCTGCATAAATGCAAGCCTTCAAATTGCTTGAAGTGCGTCTTTCTTCATCCATTATGCCTATTTTAATAGTATTTTTAGGAAGGGATAGAAATTCTTCTACATTAGAGAAAATTTCACAAGCAAATTCTACTTCCTTATGGCCATGCATTTTAGGCTTAACAATATAAATAGATCCGGTTTTTGAATTATTCCCCTCCCTTAAGCCGTGCATAGCACAAAGTGTGGTAATTGCCGCATCTATCAATCCCTCGCCAATTGGCTTGTCATTTTCATCAAGAATTGCATTTGTTGTCATTAAATGACCAACATTGCGAACCAATAATAGCGCTCTGCCCTTTAGAACCAATTTTTGCCCATTAACGCCCTGATAAATTCTATCCTCGTTTAATTTACGGTTTATTATCCTGCCATTCTTTTCAAAACTTGCCCGCAAACTCCCATCCATCAGGCCAAGCCAGTTAGAATAAACGCCAACCTTATCGGCAGCATCAACCGCTGCAACACTATCTTCACAATCCTGAATAGTTGTAAGAGCGCTTTCAATAATCACATCAGCAAGCCCTGCCCGATGGGTTTTACCAATCGCATCATCCTTATTAATAACCAGTTCAACATGCAAACCATGATGTTTAAGCAATATTTTTCTGGCTATATTTTCTCCACTCTTTTCTTTTCCTGTTTCTTCATTGGCAAAAGCAACAAATTGGCTTTTATCAGCCAAATTCGTTATCCCATTCTCTGTCTTAATGAGCAGTTCATTATTTTTGATAAAATAATCCTGCACCTGGCTATGGCTAGCAGAGAAAAGCGGAAAATAATCATCAAGAAATTGCGCCACTTTTGCAAATACTTCTCTCCCACGTTTGGGATTATAAGAATTAGTTATGGCTAATTCTCCCTCTTGCTTAATTACATCGGTTCCATAAAAAGCATCATAAAGTGAACCCCAGCGAGCATTAGCAGCATTAAGAGCAAAACGAGCATTTGATACTGGAACAACAAGTTGGGGGGCGCAAATTGTTGATATTTCCTCATCAAGACCAGAAGTGCTAATTTCAAAATCGTCTGGTTCATCAACTAAATAGCCAATATTTTTTAAGAAATCCTCATAGGCTTTGGGATTATTTGCAATGGCACCATTTTTCTTATGCCAATCATCTATTTTCTCTTGCAATTTTTCTCGCTCGGCCAGCAATTTAATATTTTTGGGCATTGATTCTGCAACTAATTTGGCAAATCCCGACCAAAATTGCTCTGCACTTACACCAGTATTTTTGAGGGCTTTATTTTCAACAAAATCTAACAATAATTTGTCAATTTTTAATCCGAAACGTTCAACATAAGATGACATTTATCTCTCCTTAAGAAACTGTTAGCTTCCCCTCACTTTGATAATAGACCATCAAATTGAAAACCAACAGCCTAAGTTGGAGTTTTTCATTAATTTATGTTGAGATTACAATTTTTCTTGCTAAAATTGCGCTTTTTCGGTGGAATCTGCCATCGCAATAGTTGCAGAATTACCACCCGAAACAGCCATATTCACTGCATCAAAATAAGAAGTTCCAACCTCGCGCTGATGACGAATAGCGCTAAAGCCGTCTTTTTCTGCAGCAAACTCACTTTGTTGTAAGGCGCTATAGGCTTTCATACCATCTTTTTTGTAATTTTTTGCAAGGTTAAAAGTGGTTAGCGATAAATTATGAAATCCGGCTAAAGTGATAAATTGATATTTATATCCCATTGCCCCTAATTCGCGCTGAAATTTTGCCAATTCTTCTTCGCCCATATATTTTGCCCAATTAAAGGAGGGCGAACAATTATAGGCTAACATCTGTTCGGGATATTTTTCTTTTATGGCGTTGGCAAATTTTTCTGCTTCCTTTAGATTGGGCGTTGAGGTTTCACACCAAATTAAATCGGCATATGGCGCATAGGCAAGCCCACGCGCAATTGCGCAATCAAGCCCACCCTTTAATTCATAAAATCCTTCTTCTGTTCTCTCTCCACTAATAAAGGGCATATCATATTCATCAATATTGGAAGTTATTAAACGGGCTGCCTCAGCATCAGTTCTAGCCATAATTAAGGTTGGCACTCCCATAATATCTGCCGCTAAGCGCGCCGAATTTAAGGTTTTAATAAATGTCTTAGTTGGAACAAGAACTTTTCCCCCCAAATGGCCGCATTTTTTCTCAGATGCTAATTGGTCCTCAAAATGCACGGCCGCCGCGCCAGCTTCAATCATTGCTTTCATCAGTTCAAATACATTGAGTGCACCACCAAAACCAGCCTCCGCATCAGCAATAATAGGCACAAAAAAATCAATATTTGTGGTTTTTTCCCCTGTAAATTGTTCCATAGTTTGAATCTGATCTGCCCTTTGTAAGGCCTTATTAATCCGCCTCACAATAGATGGAACACTATCGGCGGGATAAAGACTTTGATCCGGATAAATATTACCGCTATTATTGGCATCGGCTGCGACCTGCCAACCCGAAACATAAATAGCCTTAAGTCCAGCCTTTATTTGCTGCACCGCCTGATTGCCGGTAAAAGTTCCTAATGTTGGCAGATAATCTTCACTGTGCAATAATTGCCACAATTTTTTGGCGCCATTTTCAGCCAGACTATATTCTATCCGCATTGAGCCGGATAGTTTTTGCACATCTCTAATAGTATAGTCTCTTTTAATATTTTTCCATCTGTCAGGCGCCCAAGAGGGAGCGATAAATTCATCATTTTTTTGTCTAACTTCTTCTGCCTGTGCCAAATATTGCTCATTATTATGCTCTAAATTCTGCTCCAACATGATATTTTCCCCTTAGGAATGTCTTGATTTGATTCTTGCTGCATTTATCAGTCTTGCTGCATATATATTGCTCTTTTACGTATCCATGTTGCCGAATACATAGATCTGCCCTCAAATAACGGCCTAGTTTGTTCATTATCGACAATGTCAAATTGCTGACGAACTATTTTACCCTCAATTGTATAGCCAAGCCTATCCAGACCTCTTTTCTGAAATTGTCTCATTGCTTCTTTTATGCTCGGGGCAATTATGGTTATTATGTCCAAAGGAAGGTTAGAATTTTCATTTTTTTCCCTTTTTCCCTTCCCATTATTAAAATTATCATTTGGGGTTGGATTTTGCATTTTTTCTCCATTATAAAATTTACAAATCAAACAAAATAGTGAATTTAATAGCTTCACATGTAAAGAATTGACAAATTTTATAAAAATGCAACAATAAACAACATATCGCTTTGTAAATTTGTAAATTTTAGCAAAGATTAAGTGCATTTTTGTAAACATTGTAAAGACAGAATAATGATAAAATCAAAAGAACCACAAATTGGCGGAAAAATAAGAAAATTACGTCGGGCGCGTAATATTTCTCAGGCAGAATTGGCAAAAAATTTAGATATTTCAGCATCTTATCTAAATTTAATTGAACATAATAGAAGAAAAATCACCGTTTCCCTATTATTCAAAATAGCTAATTATTTTAATATTGATATAAAAGAATTGGCGCAAAGCGATGATACTCGCCTGGTTGGTGATTTAATGGAACTATTTGGCGATGATATGTTT
Source organism: Hyphomicrobiales bacterium (assembly GCA_015490455.1). Classification (GTDB taxonomy): domain Bacteria; phylum Pseudomonadota; class Alphaproteobacteria; order Rhizobiales; family Devosiaceae; genus S141-66. The sequence continues at coordinate 31,356 of WFXU01000065.1, read as the reverse complement.
ATAGATTCTGATTTAACCAATCAGGATATTAAAGATCTTGCCCATTCCAACCCGGCTATAGCGCGGGCAATATTAATTTTATTTGATAAATTCAAACAAATAAAAATAAGCGAAAAAAATGTAAATTTGGATGGAAAAGAAGCAAATTATCATCGCGCAAGTGAGGCTGTTTCGGATTTTATCCAAGAAAATGCCAATTATTTTCCGGCATTAGAAGCGGCGGCTGAACGGGTTAGGCAAGATGTTGAAATGGCGTCTGATAATTTTTTACAAGGTCTAAGCAGCTATTTACTAAATGTTTATGGTGTTAGCTGGCGCTTGGCTACTCTTGCTTCTGGAATAAAGAGTAAACTTATCAATGAGGGTAAATTATTGCTAATTTCTGATAATTTGCCTCCACAAACGGCTATTTTTGCCCTTTGTCACCATATTGGTCAATTAAGTGCTATGGCTGTAATTGAAGAAATAATAGAAAAAAGCACATTGCCTGAGTTAGAAGCACCTATTCTTGCCAAAAATATTTTGGCTTCCTATTTTGCTGCCGCTCTTATTATGCCATATGAACAATTTTATAAAGCATGCAGAAAAACCCGCTATGATATAGAAAGAATATGTTTGCAATTTTCGGCCAGTTTTGAGCAGGTTTGCCAGCGTATGACGAGCCTACAGCGCCCAAATATGCAAGGAATTCCCCTTCACTTAGTCAGAACAGATATTGCCGGCAATATTTCAAAACGTTTTTCACTTTCAGGCATTCATATTCCACGCCATTTAGGGGCGTGCCCACGCTGGAATGTTTATTCTGCCTTTTTGCAGCCGGCAAAAATAAATATTCAACTTAGCGAAATGCCCGATGGAGAAGTTTATTTTTGCATTGCAAAAAGTTACGAAAAAGGAGAATATCGCCATAATGCTCCGCGTCGCCATTTTTCTATTGGCTTAGGCTGCAATATTATCCATGCAAAGCAAATGGTTTATTCAGATGGGATTGAATTGGCCAAAAACGCAAAAACGGTTCCAATAGGTGTTGGATGTCGCATTTGTCCGCGCTTAAACTGCCAGCAACGCGCTCACCCTTTGGCCGATCACCGTTTTGAGTTAAATGAAAATGAGCAGTTAGAAAATTTATATAGTAAATTATAAATTTTCATTTGTAATTGGCATATTATTAATTTCTAAGATTATCGCCCCTACCCATCATATTAATACTGATATTATGTAAAATTAAGCGAGTAGGATAAATATATTATCTTGACCTAACTGGCTAAATAACACAAAATTAGGCGTTATTTTTAGGATATTAAATGATTGAAGTGGCGGTAATTTTAGATTGGCTAACTTTTGCAGTTCGCTGGCTGCATGTGATTGTGGCTATTGCCTGGATTGGCTCTTCATTTTATTTTATTGCGCTTGATTTGGGCCTTAGAAAAAGTAAAAATCTACCCGTAAATGCCTATGGTGAGGAATGGCAGGTTCATGGCGGCGGATTTTATCATCTGACGAAATATTTGGTCGCTCCCAAGACTTTACCCGAACATTTAGTTTGGTTTAAGTGGGAGAGCTATTCTACCTGGTTAAGTGGATTTACCCTGCTTATTCTCATTTATTATCTTGGCGCCGATATTTATCTGATTGATATAAATAAGTTTGATTTACCCAATTGGGCTGGAATTTTAATCTCCCTTTTCTCTTTATCATTTGGTTGGCTATTTTATGATTTTTTATGTAAATCCCCTCTTGGCAAAAAACAAAGCCTATTAATGATAATATTATTTTTTGTGCTATTAGGCATATCTTGGTTTTATGCGCAAATTTTTACTGGCCGCGCTGCCCTTTTACATATTGGCGCCTTTACCGCCACTATTATGAGCGCCAACGTATTTTTTATTATTATCCCAAACCAAAAAATAGCTGTAGCAAAGCTAAAGGCAAAACAAAAAGTTCCGGCCTATCTTGGCGAACAGGCTAAACAGCGATCTTTACATAATAATTATCTAACCCTTCCGGTTATATTTTTAATGTTGAGCATACATTATCCGCTTGCCTTTGCGACTAATTATAATTGGCTTATAGCCGGTTTAATATTTTTAATTGGGGTGCTAATTAGACATTATTTTAATTCTAAACATGCTCGTAAAGCCAAGCCGAACTGGACATGGATTTTAGCCGCCTTATTATTTATGTTAATTATCTGGCTTTCATATATTGGCAGACCTGCAACAACAGAGAATGAAAATTTAAGCGAAACAAAGATAAATAATAATATTTATTCGGCAACGAAGAATTTTACGCAAGTGAAAAATATTATTTTAACCCGCTGCTCAATGTGCCATGCAAAGGAGCCGGTTTATGAAGGTATTTATCAGGCTCCAAAAAATATTATTCTGGAGAATGATAAAGATATTGCAAAATATGCTAAGCAAATTATTTTGCAGGCGGGATTATCCTACGCCATGCCGCCAGCAAATATTAGCTTTATGGAAGATGAAGAGCGGCAAATATTGGTTGAATGGCTAGAGCAAATTAGAGAAATTCGGAACGTGAATCATGAATATTAAAATTTTGCGAGGCCGAATTTTATCCTTCAAAACAGAGCCGCAGGGAATTGATGATAAAGATAGCTATCTTTATATTGAAGATGGAGCAATTGCCATTGAAGGTGAAAAAATAGTCGCACTTGGCTCTTTTAATAAGGTCAGGTCAAAATATAAGCAATATAAACTAATTGATCATCGACCCCATTTATTAATGGCCGGATTTATTGATCCGCATATTCATTATGTGCAGACTCAGGTGGTTGCCTCATACGCCCCTAACTTATTGAAATGGCTATATAATTATACATTTGTTGAAGAGCAGAAATTTATTAATTTTACGCACGCAGAACAAATAGCCGCGAAATTTTTTACCGAATTAATAAATAATGGCACAACAACAGCCTGCACTTTTTGTTCAGTCCATCCACATTCGGTGGAAGCATTTTTCAAGGAGAGCGAAAAACATAATATGGCAATGATTGGTGGCAAAGTTTTAATGAACAGAAATTGTCCCGATAAATTGCGCGACAACCCGCAATTAAGCTATGATGAAAGCAAAAGGCTGATAAAAAAATGGCATAATAGGGGCAGGCAAAAATATGCCATAACCCCCAGATTTGCTATTACCTCAACCCCTGAACAATTAGAGGCTGCCGGCGCCCTATTGGCAGAAAATCCTGACTGTTACTTACAAACCCATTTAAGCGAAAATAAGGATGAAATAGCCCTAACAAAGCAACTTTATCCGGTGCATAAAGACTATCTTTCAATTTATGAATTTTATGGCCTATTGGGAGAAAAAAGCCTTTTTGCCCATTCTATTCATCTTTCAGAAAGCGAAAAAGATTTGATGGCGCAGAGTAATTCAGTAGCTATTTCCTGTCCAACCTCTAACCTATTTTTAGGTAGTGGTTTATTTAATATGCAACAAATGAAAAAAGCTGGAATTCGCATTGGCGTAGCAACCGATATTGGCGGAGGAACTTCCTATTCAATGTTACAAACTATGGGCGATTTTTATAAAGTGCAACAAATGAATAATTACCATCTTAACCCGCTTAGTTCATTTTATATGATGACGCTTGGTAATGCACTTATCTTATCTATGGAAGAGGAGATAGGAACGCTAGAGGTAGGCAGCTATGCCGATATTATTGTGCTGAATAGTCGTGCTACTTCTGCAATGGAGCTAAGAGCAAAAACGATTAATAATCTTAGTGAAGAATTATTTTTACTACAAACATTGGGAGATGATAGATCTATCGTGCAAACCTATATTGCAGGTAAGGCAGCAAAATATGCTGATAAATCTTAATTTTATCATGTTCCGATAATTATTCCGGCATTAATTTTGGATGCCATTCTTTTGGTATTCTTTTTGCCCTGCTATTTGAGCCAATTAAAGCAACTATAATTTTGGCTTTACTTATTTCCTCTTTATTTCTTTTGATTTTTTGCTCTAAAATTATCCTAGCTCCCTGCAAAGAAATAATTTTAACATTTACCTTTAACAGGTCATCAATATGGGCTGGTCTGATAAAGTCAACCTCCATATGTGTAACAACAAAGGCCAGACCTTGTTTAGCTAATTCGGAGTGATAAATAGCTAAATTTCTGAGCCATTCCGTGCGTGCTCTTTCAAAAAATCTTACATAGGAGCCATGATAAACATGACCTGAAAAATCAGTATCTTCATAATAAACGCGAATATTGATTGAAAAATTTTCACACATATTCACCCAGATTACCCATTTAGATTGCCAGTCAATTAGCCAAATAAGCATAGCCTCTATTTTAGTCTAAAAGCAACAACCAGATAGCAACTAATGCCAAAATAGAGGCAAAGAAATAATTTATATAGCGCGCTTTATTTGCCATAAAGAAAATATGTGCAATTTTTTCGCCCAAAAATGCCCAAACAAAAAAGGAAAAAATATTATTCAGGGTAAAAATACTGGCTATCCATATTATATTTATTATTTTATTTTCGGTGGGAGAATTAATAAATTGCGCTAAAATAATAGCGAAAATCATATAGGCTTTGGGGTTTAGTAATAATAATATCACCCCATCCCAGAAACCGGTATGGGGGGTATGGTTTTTTACATTTAGCCCATCAATATTTGCTATTTTCCAGGCTAAATATAGTATAAAAACTGCCCCCGCATATTTTATTATTAATAAAAATTCTGGGTTAACAACTAAGCCAATACCAAACCCCATTAATAATAAAATTATAAATGTGGCAAGGTGATAGCCAAGATTTGCGGGAATTGTATTTTTAGCACCAAAACGCGCCGCATTTGCTAAAATATACATATTTCCCGGACCCGGAGACCAGGCAAGCGGAAATATAAATAATAATAGGCTAATAGTTTCCCTGATCATTTCAATTCTATATTTTGCCTTAAATAGGTGTGCCATAAGCATAAATGATTATATTGTGGAATAATTATAACCAAAAATTTATGGCTGGCATTTAGCTAAATGTTAAACATAACTCTTTTTGGCATTATATCTAAAAATATTTACTATTCATCATCCAGTAAGAATAATCTCACATAAATTAATATTATCATTAAACGATAAATTTGTTAGCAAAATTTAATAAATTTTACAGCATAATTATTCTTATGAGTAGAGTTCAGGCGGACATTGTTGAATGGTTTGATAATAAGGGTTATGGCTTTGCTCGCCAGCCGGGAGGAACAGAGCGTATATTTGTACACGCAAAGGCTGTTAAGGGGCGCTCGCGCCTAAAGCCCGGCGAACATCTTGAGTTAGAAATAGTAAGCGGAAAAAACGGAAAGCCAGCAGCACAAAATGTTATAATCTTAAATGAAAAACAATTTGCCAATAGGCTTAAATTACATTTAATAACAGCAACAATTTTATTCATTACTGCTCAATTATTGGTAATATTGGGTAAGGCCAATATTGGTTTATTGGCTATTTATACTTTGATGGGAATAATCTCATTATTGCTTTATCGCCGCGATAAACAGGCTGCACTATTTGGCTGGTGGCGTATTAGAGAATGGCAATTATTAGCCATGGATCTATTTGGCGGCATTATTGGCGGATTACTTGCCCAACATAGATATAGGCACAAAATGTCTAAACCCTCCTATCAAATAAAAACCTTTCTTATTGTTGCGCTGCACGCTATTTTGTTGAGCCTTGTTGGTATTGGTATAATTTAGATTTTCTCCTTAACCTTAGTTTTTCTCTCTGCTAAAAGGAATTGGATGATTCCATTTATAAGGATAAAATATGGCTGATGATAGGCTGATTGTAGCGCTTGATTTTTCTTCACGTAAAAAAGCAGAAAATTTAGTAAATATATTGGGTGAGGAAGTTAATTTTTATAAAATAGGCTATGAATTATTTTATAGCGGTGGCGGGCTTGAATTTGGAAAAGAACTGATAAAATCTGGGAAGAAAATTTTCTTTGACCTTAAATTACTTGATATTGAAAATACTGTTGAAAAGGCTGTTAGGGCTATTGGCAAAACGGGGGCTGATTTTCTTACTGTTCATGCCTATCCTAAGATAATGGGGGCAGCCGCTAGAGCCGCAAAGGATAGCAAATTAAAAATTCTTGCAGTAACTATTCTAACCTCTCTTGATGATGAAGATTTAATGAATGCTGGCTATGATAGAGATGTTGCTTCGCTCGTTGGCTTGCGTGCACATCAAGCAAAATTAGCAAAATTGGGCGGAGTTGTTAGCTCTCCCCATGAAGCGGCAATGGTTAGAAGTTTAATTGGTGAAAAAATGGCGCTGGTAACGCCCGCAATTCGCCCTTCTGGTGCCCCATTAAATGAACAAAAACGCACAATGACCCCAGCAGAAGCGCTTGCAAATGGTGCCAGTCATATAGTAGTTGGACGCCCAATTACTAAGGCTGAAGACCCTAGAAAAGCAGCCAGACAAATAATTGATGAAATGCAAAATGGTGGTATGCGTTTTGCGTAAAATTTGTTATATTTAACCGATTTTAGCAATTATAATTTTAGGAGCCAAAATGGCTGATATGAAAATAATAATTACTGGTGCCAGTGGCAGAATGGGTAAAGCCAACATAAATAATGTTATTTTATCCGATAATGTGCAATTATTTGGAGCTGTTGACAAAAGCGGAACAAAGGAAATTGGCAAAGATGCAGCTATAGTAGCAGGGCTTCCTCCTATTGGTGTAAAAATAAGCGATAATATTGAGCCACTATTAGGGGGTGCTGAAGCAATTATTGATTTTTCTACGCCAGATGCCTCAGTTAAATTTGCTAAATTAGCGGCTAAAAATAAACTTATCCATATAATTGGCACTACTGGCTTTTCTGATAAGCAAGAAGAGGAAATAAAATTAGCCGCAAAAAATGGTGCGATAATTGTAAAATCCGGCAATATGTCTTTGGGGATAAATTTACTTGTTTCACTGGTAAAAAAAACCGCTGCGATTTTAGGCGATGATTTTGATGTAGAAATAGTTGAAATGCACCATAATAAAAAGATAGACGCCCCCTCAGGCACCGCCCTTATGCTTGGGCAAGCGGCAGCTAACGGAAGAAAAATTAACTTAGAAAAAAATTCCATTAAATCGCGCGAAGGCATTATTGGGGCGCGAAAAAGGGGAGATATAGGATTTGCTACTTTAAGGGGCGGATCTGTAATTGGGGAACATAATGTTATTTTTGCAGGCCCGAGCGAGAGGATAGAATTAAGCCACAAGGCTGAAAATCGCTCTCTTTTTGCCAATGGGGCAATAAGGGCTGCCCTTTGGGCAAAGGGTAAAAAAAATGGACTTTATTCAATGGAAGATGTGCTCGCACTTTAGAAAAACGCACTTTAGAGGAGAAAAAATTGGCAAAAAAATCAGTAGGAAGTTTAATTTTGGTTCGGCATGGACAAAGTGAATGGAATAAGAAAAATCTATTCACCGGCTGGAAAGATCCCGATCTTACCGAAAAAGGAATTAAGGAAGCGCAAATTGCCGGGCAAGCTCTTAAAAAAATGAATATTATTCCCGATATTTGTTTTACTTCTGCTCTTATTCGCGCGCAAAGAACTTTGGATATTATGCTTAATGAAATGGGCATAAAAAATATGACCATTATCCGCAATCAGGCACTGAATGAACGAAATTATGGCGATTTAGCCGGCTTAAATAAAGATGATGCACGAAAAAAATGGGGTAATGAACAAGTGCATATTTGGCGCCGCTCTTTTAACGTCCCCCCACCAAATGGAGAAAGTCTAAAAGATACTGCAAAAAGGGTTTTACCCTATTATGAAAAAGAAATTTTACCCAGACTCCTAAAAGGAAAAACCATTTTAGTTGCAGCACATGGCAATTCCCTTCGCGCCCTAGTGATGAAATTAGAAGGGCTAGATGAAAAAGAAATTGTCAAAAAAGAAATAGCAACCGGAGACCCTATCATTTACGAAATGGATAAAAATGGTGAAATTCTATCCATGACTAAAGCGCCGATATAATTTTCCAGTTTTAATATATTTACTCTTTTCTTGCTCAATTCATTATGTTAACCATTGGTTAACCATAATTGAATGAGTAAAATGAGTAAAAGACTAAAAAATATTGCTATTCTTTCTAATAATGCTGCCCTTGCATCAATTTTACACATGGTGCTGGCAAATAATAGAAATGTTCGCGTAAGAATATTTGCCAATGAAATGGAATTAGCCAAATATATAAATATTATAAATATTGATTTGCTGGTTCTTGATTGTAAGCAATTGGACTATGCGATAATCAGCACTATTGCTTATCTAAAAAATAGCCCTTCTACCAATCGGGCAAATTTCAAAACCATAATTTTATGTAATAAAATAGAAAATAATATTGGTTCATTTTGTAAAGCAGTTGGCATAAATGAATTAATGATTAAACCCACCTCCCCCAGCTATTTTGAAAATAGGGTTCTATCTTTAGTTGAAAGCCAGAATAATAAAAAGATAAGGGAAGATGTTATTTTTCATCATAATAAAAATGTGGCTAAAAATAAGCGTTCAGATATAAATTACTCAGATAATATTGTTTTCTTTTCTAAAAAATATAAATCAAAACAAAGTGATAATTTTATTCCCGATTAGATGCAAATAAACCCTATTTTAGCCAAAAGTTTTCGCAATAAAAAATTAGAAAATATTTTTCGCGGGCGTTTTTGCGCCATAGATGAAAATGGAAAAATTATTTATTCTCTCGGGAATATCAATGAATATATTTTCCCCCATTCAGCGATTAAACCAATCCAGGCAATTGCTCTTTATAAATCGGGGGCAAAAGAAAAATTTTCTCTTACCGAACAGGAAATAGCCCTATGTATAGCCTCCCATCATGGAGAAAAGGAACATATTAATATTGTAAAAAATATGCTTAAAAAAATTAATTGCGATATTGCCGATTTGGAGTGTGGTGCTCATGCCCCGATCAGTAAAAAGGCGCGTAAAGAGCTTTTTGCTTCTGCCAATAGGCCAAATATTTTGCATAATAGTTGCTCGGGCAAACATATAGGCATGTTAGCGGTTGCAAAAACCCTAAATTATCCAATTAAAGATTATTATTTACCCGATAAAGAGGTGCAACAATATATTAGCAAAATAATAAAAGAAATATTTTCTATTGATATAATAGAAGAAAATTACGCAATGGATGGCTGCTCGGTTCCAACCTATGCCGCCCCGCTAAAAAATTTTGCATTTGGTTTTGCCAAATTAGCTAGTGGTAAGAAAATAAATTCTCAGACAAAGAGCATATTTACTGAAATTTTTGCTATTATGAATAAATATCCCTATTTAATTGGCGGAAAGGGGGCAATTGATAGTGAATTAATGGCAGCCTTTAACTCTCGCCTAATGCTAAAAATTGGCTCTGATGGGATATTTTGTGGCCTTTTATATGATAAGAAAATTGGTTTTGCCCTTAAAATTGATGATGGAAATTTGCAGGCGGCAAATGTGGCCATTGCCAAATTTTTGTTAAATATCTCATCTCCCAATAAGAAGGAAAAAGAGATTTTAGAGAGCTTTACAAATAAAATAATCAAAAATTGGCAGCAAAGGGAGGTTGGGAAGATCATAGCGGATTTTGATTAGTTCACATAATTATCTGTAATTTTATGTATTGGGAATTGATCCGGCCTTTTGCTTAAATCTTCTCCCTTAATATCAAGCCAGCGCATACCGATAATTGGATAAAGAGAATATTTTTCAATAATATTATCACTTATATAGGCCGGGCCAACCCCCTCAACTACTGAAACCGCTATACCAATTTTAGTTTCTCTTAGCGTATTTTGCTTCACCATCACGTTACGTAAATAAGGCCCCCAACCAGCAACAATACCAATACCAGGCACATTCTCAACCAGATTTGAGTAGATTGAACTATCAGCTTCAGCATAAATTCCGGTTGGTCTGACATCTGGATTGGTTGGCGAAAAGGGGAAAATATTGCGCACAATATTGTTAGAAATAATGGCTAAGCGCCCTCCATAATCAAAATTAGAAACCGATATGCCCAAAGCCGCCCTGTCAATTAAATTATCACTAATAATAGAGGCAGAAAAAGCAAATTCACTAAATATTGCAACCTCCTGACAATTTGTGCAAATATTTGCATTTATTATTATATTATTGGTGGAATTGACCCTTATTGCTGAAAAAGCACAATCGGTAATATTATTATTGGCAATAATTATTTCATCGGCCTGATAGGCATTTATGCCATTACCATTTTGCCCCGAGCCGGATTCGGAGCCAATTTTAGAAATCTTATTATTAGTTATGATTGAACCATCATAACCGCTTTCATAGCGCCAAATTAAAATACCTCCATTTTTGCAATTTTCTATCCTATTATTACTGACCAACATTGAATTACAATTTTGCAAGTGAATAGCCGCTCTTTTAATATTTGCAATATCACACTGACTAATTGCTCCCTGACAATTTTCAAGATAAAATCCGCCCGCCTGACTATTTCTTAATTTGATTTTTTCCAGTAAAAAATCGCTTGTCCGGTTAAAGAAAATTAAATGTTGCTTGCTATTATTTCCTCCATCAATCACAATATTATTGATAGTGATATTTTTTTCTCCATTAGCAATTAAAACAGGTTCATTTTTAGCTGCAATAAGTCTGGAAGCGTTAGAAACGCCAAATAGAGTAATATTTGCAGGCAATTTAATATTGGCAACCCTATAATCCCCACCCCTTAGGAATAAAGGCAAGCCTAAGCGGGCGGCTTTTTCCAGTAAAAATTGTAAAATTATAGACTGATCTTCAAAACTATTTGGCTTTAAACCATTTGCCACAGCGTCTAAAAATGGGGCTGTTAAAATTTGCTCCGTCTGCGCTAGCGCGCCATTATTATGAAGAAAAGAGGCGACTCCCAAAAAAAATAAAATCTTACGCCGATTTAAGTGATTAAATAAATTCATTGCGCTAAATTAAAATGTTCTTAAAAACCAAGCAAGAAAAAGATAATTTTAGGCTTAATATTAGAATTAAAGTGGGGTTTAATGCGAGAATATCACAATTTAAGCACTTTCCCCCTATTAAGAATATTATTTGGATCTAATGAATTTTTAATTAGCTTCATCATTTTTATTGCCGTTGGATCTTTCACTCTTTCCAATAAATCAATTTTAAGTTGTCCAATTCCATGTTCTGCTGAAATTGAGCCATCCAAAGATAATACAATATCATAAATTATCTGGTTTATTTCTTTAGTTAGGGATAAAAATTCTTCCCTTTCCATTTTGACAGGCTGAGAAAAATTAAAGTGAATATTACCATCTCCCATATGCCCAAAGGGACAGGGGCGAATATTTTTATTTATTTTTGCTACCTCCCTTATGCCGCGCTCAATCAGCTCTGGCACTAATTTTGGTGCAACCGAAATATCATGCTTAATTGAAGCACCGGCAAATTTTTGGCTTTCTGACATTTGCTCACGCATTTGCCAAATTTCATTTCTTTCAGCCATAGATTGAGCAATAATACTATCTTCATTTATCAGATTTTTTTCATAGGCAATTTCAAAAAATTGGGTCAATATTTCCTTTTCCTCTATATCGAAATGCGATATTTCGGCTAAAATATAATATGGCGATTGCAAAGAAATAAAATCCTGATTTATCAGTTTATTTTCTATCTGTATAGCAATGCCAAAGCGGGAAATAAGCTCAAAGGCGGTTAGTCTCTTTTGTGCTTTTTTTACTAATTGTTGAAATAGCTGATAAGCAATATTAAGATTTTTCACACCAATTAGAGCTGTTTCATAAAATTTTGCTCTTGGGAAAATTTTAAGCTTTGCAGCGGTAATAATTGCCAAACTTCCTTCTGAGCCGATAAGTAAATTATTCAGATCATAACCACTATTATCTTTTCGCAAAAATTTAAGCCCATTATAAAGCGAACCATCAGCCAATATGGCTTCAATACCCAAACAAAGTTCACGTCCATTACCATAGGAAAGCACCTGCGCCCCACCTGCATTGGTCGCTAATATTCCACCAATTTGCGCAGAGCCTTTTGAGCCAATAGAAAGAGGAAAAAGCATATTTTTTTCCCTAGCAATATTTTGCACCTGCTGCAAAATCATGCCCGCTTCAACTAATATATAGCCCTCCTCAATATTAAGTTCACGTAATTTATTTATTTTTGCCAAACTAACAATGAGCTCATTACCGTAGAGCGGCACCTGCCCGCCAACTAGCCCACTATTTCCCCCCTGCGGAATAATGGGAATTTTATATTTATTTGCAAAGCGCATTATTTCTTGTAATTGCGAAATGGAATTTGGTTTTAGAACAGCTAAGGCCGGCTGGTGGAACCTATTTCGCGGCTCAGTCAGAAAAGATTGCATTTTTTCTTTGGTAAAAATAATAGAATTTTCATCAAGAATTTTTTCTAAAGAAGAAATTATTTGTGTAGCAGTTAGACTCATTGTTAAAATTTAGAATTATAAATTAAAGTGAAACTTGTATATGTAAAATACTTATGCCACAAACAGATTATAAGCAATATAAAGGGAGCAAAGAGCGATTATGAGCAATAATTTAATGCAAGGAAAACGCGGCCTGATTATGGGAGTAGCAAATAAGCGCTCCATTGCTTTTGCAATCGCCAAAGCTCTTAGGGAACAGGGGGCAGAAATTGCTCTTTCTTATCAGGGTGAAGTATTAAGGCGCCGTGTTGAGCCTTTGGCCAAAGAGCTGGGAGCAGAATTGGTGGTTGAGTGCGATGTCAGCAATGAAAAAGCAATTGATGCAACCTTTTCTATATTAGAAGAAAAATGGGGCGAAATGGACTTTTTGGTGCACGCCATCGGCTTTTCCAATAAGGAAGAACTTGAGGGACGCTATATTGATACATCAGCCGAAAATTTTGCCCTGACCATGAATATTTCGGTCTATTCGCTTACAGCAGTGGCTAAAAGGGCAGAAAAATTAATGAAAAATTCCGGCTCAATCATTACCTTAACCTATTATGGGTCTGAAAAAGTAATGCCCAATTATAATATTATGGGGGTGGCAAAAGCTGCGCTTGAATGTTCGGTTAAATATCTCGCAGCGGATTTGGGCCCCAAAAATATCCGTGTTAACGCAATTTCAGCTGGTCCAATTAAGACGCTTGCAGCGGCTGGAATTGGCGATTTTCGTCTTATGCTCCACTGGACTGAAGAAAATGCCCCCTTAAGGCGCAATGTAAGTGCCGATGAAGTTGGCTTATCTGCCCTTTATTTTCTTAGCGATATGTCAAGCGGTGTCACTGGCGAAATTCATCATGTTGATTGCGGTTATAATATTTTGGGCATGAAGGTTTTAGACAAAAATGCCCCCAAAGAATAATTTGGCAAATATTTTCTTTATTCCTCATGTAAAAACCGAATAGAACGCATAAGGCAAGGATATTTGCGGATAGGTTATCTCTAAAAACGCCCCTTCTTACAGCAAGGGGCGTTTATGATTCTCATATTATTTTAATTTAGCCATAAACCAGATTTGGCAGCCATGTGATTAATTTTGGGAATATCATTAATATGATTAATCCCAATAGTTGGATTGCCAAAAATGGCAGGGCAGATTTGAAAATATCACTCATTGGTATTTCCTTTGGCGCTACCCCGCGTAAATAGAATAGGGCATAACCAAATGGGGGTGAGAGAAAGCTCATTTGCATATTAACCAAATAAAGCACACCAAACCAAAGAGGATCAAAACCTAGCTCCGTAATAATGGGAACAAAAATTGGCACAGCCAATAATAAAATACCTACCCAATCAAGAAACATTCCTAAAATAATCAGAATAACCATCATAAGGATAAGTATTCCCCACGGACCAAGCCCGGTTGCTTCAAGCGCACCTGTTACAAATTGCTGTCCGCCCTCCAACACATAAAGGCCGACAAAAATAGTTGCGCCAAACATGATCCAAATAACCATAGAAGATGCTTTTAAGGTCGTAATACATGCTTCACGCACTGTGCGCCAATCAAGCTGTCCGTGTAAAGCCGCGACAATGAATGATCCAAATGTGCCAATTCCGGCAGCTTCTACTGGCGTTGCCGCACCAGAAAACAAAGTTGAAAACACCACCACAATTAGCGTAATAGGCGCCGCCATTTTACCCGTAAGGCGAATTTTTTCTTTCAGGGAAATCCTTTCCTCAACGGGTATTGGCGGACCCAATTTAGGGTTTATATAGGAACGAACCGTAACATATATAATATACATTCCAGAAAGCATAAGGCCTGGAATGACCGCCCCAATAAATAATTCACCTACCGATTGATCAGCAACAACGGCATAAATAATTGCCAAAATTGAGGGCGGGATCAAAATTCCCAAAGTTCCCCCAGCCATAATTGAGCCCATTGCAATTTTTGTGTCATAATGACGCTGCAACATAGCCGGCAAAGCAATTATGCCCATTGTGACCACAGCCGCGCCAATCACACCAACCATCGCCGCCAAAATTGTTGAGGCGATAATTGTTGCTGAGGCTAAACCGCCCTTTAGACCTCCCAGTAATTTATAAATTACCGAGAACATATCATTAATTATCCCCGCCCTTTCAAGCATTGCCGCCATGAAAATAAATAGCGGAATGGCCGAAAGTTGATAGTCGGTCATTAATGGAAATATGCGCGAGGGCACAATATTTAACGTATTTGTATCACCCAAGATGAATAAAAATACTACCGCTAAGCCCCCTGTTACAAAGGCCAAAGGCAAGCCAGCCATTAAGAGGGCTACTAATGAGCCGAACATTATTAATGTCAGCCAGCCAATTTCAATTTCAAGACCCATTTTGCGCCTGCCTTTCTGGACTAATTATAATTGCAATATCCTTTGAAAGTTTTGAAATACCCTGCAGAAATAATAAAATTCCGCCCACAACTATTGTTATTTTTACCGGCCAATATTGAATTCCCCATTCAGTAAAGCTAACCTCTCTTTGCCCTATGGAGTCGGCTGCAAATATCCAGCCAGTCCAAATTAAGGTTCCTGCAAAAATAAAGAAGAATATAGAAGTTAGAAGGTCGGTTATGGCTTTGCCACGAGCTGAAAAATTTGCATAAAATATATCAACCCTTACATGGCTTTCGGTTAGCATCGCATATGCGCCGGCAATTAAATATTGCATGCCAAACATTAAAAACATGCCCTCATGCGCCCAATTTGTTGGCGAATTAAAGACATAGCGCACAATGACCTCATAATAATAAACAAAGACAGCAATAACTGACCAAAGAGCAACAAATTCGCCGGTAAAAAGCGATAATCTATCTATCGCCCCGTTAATTCCTTTGCCCACCAAAGCATGGTCATCTCCCATATCCGCTCTATCAACTATCGCATCGGGATGTTTCTTTAGATATTGTTGCGCTTTCTTCGTCATAGAGGGAATAAGAAATAAATCAATCAGCATAAATATGGCGATAGCCAATAGAGCAATAAAGGCGATATTAGACCATTTTTCCTGATCATTACGTGCCTTTTCTATTGCCGGTTCAAGCTGTAATTTTTCTGCTGATAATTCAGATATTTTTTGCTCCGCTTTTTCTAAGCGGCTAGTTTCTTTCTCTATTTTTCTGTTTAATCTATCTTTTGCTCTTTGTTCATCAGCAGCTAGTGCTGCCAATTTTGATTTTGCATCTTCAATGGCAGATTTTGCCTTTTCAACCGTTCTTTCTGAACGGGCAATAGAGCTTTCAATAGCGCTAATAGCCCCATTTGCATCGGAATAGGCAATTCTTGTTTCGCGCTCCATTGAGGATGCGAATAAAATTACTGCAAATATAGGCCAATATAAAAAGCCCCATTTATTCTTTAGATAAAGACGGTGAAAGCCAAAAAAGCCCCCTACTAACCAGATAAAATAGGCAGTTGCCTTATTTCTAGTTCCACGTTCTGGTTGCGCCCGTCTTGATAAATACATGGCTATCAGGGGAAAAATAATTAGTCCCGACCAATAGACCCAGTGCGGTAGCACAAATTCAATATTTGGCACGCCACCCTCCATTGTTAAATTGCGACCGCCCAAATTGGGCGGTCTTTGATTAATTTTAGATATTAAGTTCCATACCTTCAATCATGTCTGGTGTCACATAACCAAGTGATCCTGACATCATATAATCAAGCTGGATTTTGAAGATTCTGGCAGCATTGGCATCTTTATTTGCCCAGGCAAACCAACGTTTAACGGCTATTTCTGTGATAATTTCTACATCATCAGCGCTTAAACGTGTTACTTCTGTTCCTGCTTCTTCAAATTTCTTCCAGGCCTCCTGGTCGGCTGCCTGAATTTGCGCGTGATGAAGATCTGAATAAACATGCACTTCGCTTTCTACAAATTTTTTCAAATTATCCGGAAGCGCATTCCAGGACTTCATTCCAACGGTAAGATCCATAAGGTCAACCGGCTGATAAACAGACATCATACCCGGAGGACCCATAGAAATATAATCTGTTACCTGATCAAAACCAAGCGCTAGATTAATTGCCGGTCCGACATAGTCAGCAACGTCAATTGTGCCCTTTTCTAATGCCGGGAAGATCTCTGAGCCAGGCAATAATGTTGTTTTTGCACCCAACTCCTGGAACACTTCGGCAACCATACCGCCAGGAAGACGCATTTTACGCCCACGAAAATCATCTACTGAACGAATTGGAACTTTAGAATGAATAATATTTGGACCATGTTGAATAGGACCAACATAAAACATTCCTTCTTTAGCGAATAATTCACGTGCTATTTCAAGGCCGCCAAGCCCATAATAAAATACGTCCCACTCATGCGGATTACGTAGCCCCATAGGATATGAGCTTAGGAAAACCGACGCTGGAATACGCCCCGCCCAATAAAGGGTAAATGGGTTCATCGCATCAATCACACCATTTTTCACCGCATCAAAAAGCTGGAAATCACCTACAACATCCTTTGCCCCAAATGGGATAAATTCAAGTTGTCCACCGGTTTTTTCCTTTATTGAATTGCACCAATCCTTAAAAATCTGCAAACCAATACCACCTGGCCAGGAAGTTTGTATCTTCCACTTGATAGTATCACCGGCGGCGGTTGCTATTGCAGGAGCTGCAAGCGTACCTCCAGCTGCCGCAACCCCAATAGCAGATTTTTTAAGAAAATCGCGCCTATTTGTTGTTATTTTAGTCATATTTTTCCTCCGTAAGTTTTGTATAAATTACTCTATTTATACAACCATTTTAGATATGGCTAAAATGGATTTATTCTGATCATTATGATCAATTTTCGCAAAATTACTTCTGGCTAAAACCGACAGCAATTTTACGCTCCTCTTGGCCGATAAACGGCCAATTTCGTTAGATGAAAATTATTTTTCATCAAAATCCTCTCTTGCCCCTTAAGGCTATAAACCACATTATTCCTCTCCATTTTGAGTTTTTCTACTTAAGGTCGGCGGCTTTACCCCGCCCAACGCCCAATCCAATAATTCAACCATATGCACTACTGGAATATTAGTTCCCGAACCTATTTGCATCATACAGCCAATATTGCCTGTAGCGATAATATCTGGTTTTAATTGTTCAATATTATCAACTTTCCTACTCTTTAATTGTTCAGAAATTTCAGGTTGCATTAAATTATATGTGCCAGCAGAGCCGCAACAAAGATGGGCTTCTTTTGGCTCAACTATATTAAATCCTGCTTTTTTAAGTAAAATTTTAGGTTCAGAAGTAATTTTTTGCCCATGTTGCAGTGAGCAGGCACCATGATAGGCAATTGTTAGATTTTTATTTTCCTTTTGCTCCTCTAAACCAAGCTCCATTATTATTTCGGATATGTCTTTGGTAATATTTGCAACGCGCTTTGCTTTTTCAGCCATATATTTATCGTCGATAAACATAAAGCCATAATCTTTAACAGTTGTGCCACAGCCAGAAGCATTGATAATAATGGCATCAAGCCCTTCATTATCCATTTCCTTTATCCACGCATTAATATTTTTGGCAGCACTTTTATGGCTCTCATTAGTTTTGCCCAAATGGTGTGTGAGTGCACCACAGCAGCCAGAGCCTTTGGCAATCACAACCTCACAGCCCAAACGCGTAAGAAGGCGAATAGTTGCATCATTTATATCGGTGTTTAGGACCTTTTGCGCACAGCCCGTCATTAAGGCAACACGCATTTTGCGCACTCCCTTCGCCTTAAAAATTTGCGCCCTATCATTGGGAGAAGATTTAGCTAATCTTTTTGGCGCAAAATTAATCATGGTGCGTAATTTTTTGGGAAAAACAAATGCAAATGGTTTTGCCAATTTTGCGCCAAAAAGAGCTAATCTAAAACGAAATGGATAGGGTAATATTTTTGCTAACAGCCAGCGAATTGCCTTATCATCAAATTTTCGCTTATATTTTTGTTCAACATATTCACGCGCACTATCAATTAAATGCATATAATGAACCCCAGAGGGGCAAGTTGTCATACATGCTAAACAGCTTAAACATCTATCAATATGTTTAACCGTTCTATCATCGGGCACGCGCTCATTTTCGAGCATGTCCTTTATTAAATAAATACGCCCGCGAGGACTATCCAATTCGTCTCCCAAAATTTGATAGGTGGGGCAGGTAGCCGTGCACATTCCGCAATGAACACATGAGCGTAAAATATCATTGGCTCGCTGAATAGATTTTTCTTTTAATTGCTCAGAGGTAAAATTTGTCTGCATAATTTACCTCTCTACCCGAAATATCAATGATGGATTTAATATAGATTTAGGGTCGAATTTTTTCCTGATACAATTTGACAATTTAGCAACCATTTCTGGCTGCGGATGAAAAACATCCAATTTTTCTTTAACTTTATCACTAGCGCGAATTAAGTTAGATTGCGCCTTATTTTGTGCGCAAATATAGCGAACCGCGTCAGAATGCGCATTATTTTCTTCCTCCATTTGCGCCCAAATGAGCGAACCACCCCAATCAAAAATAATTTTTGCACCCGTCTTATCTATTAATTCGCGCTCAATTTGCGGGGCATTTGTTGGCTTGGTTAAAATGCGCCAAAGGGGCTTGTTTGAGCCCTTAAACATAGCGACATTGCGGATTTTTTTCCATAAATTATCATGTTTTACTCCATCAACAATGTCAATTTCATAATTAGAGGAAAAGGTCTTTTTTATTTTTTCAAGACGATAATTTACTTGACTATCAAACCCTTCAACACGCAGATAAGTTTTTGTTTTTCCATTATTTTCACTAAAATGGCTAGCGCCACTTATTTCATAGGGAGAAGCAAGCGCTTCAGAAAAAAGATCTATTGCTTGTTGGCTATTTAGCCCCTCTATCAGCAAAGTTAATTCTCTTTGTGGTATGGGTAAAGTCTTAAAAGAAACTTCGCTAATTATTCCTAGCGTGCCAAAAGAGCCGGCCATTAATTTTACCAAATCAAGACCGGTAACATTTTTCATTACCCGCCCGCCATTTTTTATAATTTTCCCCTCACCATTGACAAAGCGCACCCCAATTAGAAAATCACGACAAGCCCCTACCCTTACCCTACGTGGTCCGGAAAAATTACCCGCAACAATAGAGCCAATAGTAGGTTCACCACTAGAAGAAAAAATATCACGATGATCTATAGGTTCAAAAGCTAAACGCTGCCCTGCGGATTTTAGAGTTTTTTCTATTTCTTTATATTTTACGCCCGCTTGCGCAACTAAAGTAAGAGCTCCGGGTTCATAAAGGGTTATTTTATTAAGTTTGGCAAGGCTAATTTGTTTATCAGCCTTAACAATATTGCCAATTTTTAGCCGCGTTCCGCCCCCGACAATTCTAAGGGAAATATTGTCATTATAAGCACTAGTTACAAATTCACTAAGTTGTTTTTCATTTTGGGGAGTTAAATAATCACTCATTAATCTGCCCCCCCCTTTATATTTTTATTCTGTGTCCCAGCCAATTTTGCACGCCTTGTTTCACTCAGTTCAAGAGGGAACACTTTTGCCGGATTAAGCAGCCAATCAGGGTCAAAACAATCTTTCACCTTCATCTGAATTTGCATATCATCAATGGAATATTGAGAACCCATAAGATCTCGTTTTTCAATACCTACTCCATGTTCACCAGTCAGACACCCCCCTGCCTTAACACAGGCTCGCAAAATATCCGCCCCCAATTGTTCGGCAATAGCCAACTCTTCTTTGTCATTGGCATTATAAAGAATTAGCGGATGCATATTGCCGTCCCCAGCGTGGAAAACATTAGCAACCTCTAGCCCAGCTTGCTTTGAAAGCTCACCAATTTGTTTAAGCACATTGGCTAATTGACTAACCGGCACAGTTCCATCAAGGCAAATATAATCAGCAATACGCCCCACTGCACCAAAAGCGGACTTACGCCCTTTCCAAATAAGGGCTGATTCTTCGTCTGATTTGCTTAATCTTAAAACTGATGGTTGTAATTTTTTAGCAATTTCAATAATTTTTTCTAACTGCTCGTCAATTTCAGCTTCAGATCCCTCAACCTCAACAATTATCATTGCCTCAACATCGGGATAGCCAGCGCCAGAAAATTTATCCGTAGCCTCAATTGATAGCCTATCCATATATTCTATCGCCACCGGCACAATGCCGGCCTTTATAATATCAGCCACGCATGTCCCTGCTATTTCAGGTTTATCATAACCTATTAAAACCGGGCGTGCGCCCTCTGCTTTGGGCAATATTTTCAAAATAGCCTCAGTTACAATGCCTAATTGCCCTTCTGAGCCACAGATTAAGCCAAGTAAATCATAATTACTATTATCAATATGTTCTGCGCCTATTTCAATAATTTCGCCATCGGCCAAAACCATTTTTACGCCCAGTAAATTATTAGTGGTTACGCCATATTTTAAGCAATGAGCGCCGCCCGAATTCATGGCGATATTGCCGGCAATAGCGCAAGCTAACTGGCTTGAAGGATCTGGCGCATAAAAGAAATTATCATTTTCAACCGCCTCACTAACCTTCAGATTAGTAATGCCGGCCTGCACCCTAATAAAACGGTTTTTTATATCTTTTTCTAAAACTTTATTAAGGCGTGAAGTGCCTAAAATAATTGAATCAGCTGTTGGCAAAGCTCCTCCTGCCAAAGATGTTCCCGAGCCGCGCGGAACAACTGGCACGCCCATTTCATGGCAAAGACGCATAATGGTTGCAACTTCTTCGGTAGTTCGCGGCAAAGCAACCGCTAGGGGCGAACAATGATAGGCGGTTAGCGCATCACACTCATAGGCAAGCGTTTCTGCCTTATCGAAAATAATTACATCTTTTGGCAGCGCCTCCATTAGCACCCGCACAATATTTTCACTACGCTCAATAATAGCAGGGTTAGGAATAGGCATTTTTATTGCTGTCATTTTTCCTCCTTTCCCTCCTTTCCCCCCTTTTGAACCTTTCTTACTTTCAGGTCTAGTCTTTCTAAAAAACTATAATTCCACCTTTGTTGCTAGATTTTTTTCAACGGCAATTTTTACTGCGCTTGAGGCAACCGCCAAATCTTGCAAACCAACGCCTGTGCCATCAAAAATAGTTATCTCATCATCTGAAACCCTACCCTTATTTTTTCCATTTATCACATCACCAATCGGTGTAATGTCACTCTTATCTATCAGCCCTTCCTTTATCGCGTGCTGAAATTCACCAATAGAAATTGATTGGGCTATTTCATCGGTAAATAGGCGCGCTTGCCCGACCAATTGAGCATCCAATTCCTGCTTGCCTTTAGTGTCAGTTCCCATTGCCGCAATATGGGTGCCCGGTTTTATCCAATCTTTCATTAACAGAGCTTCATGGGCTGAAGTAATAGTAATTATCACATCAGCCTGCGCGCCAATTTCCTCGCGCTCAACCGAAATAAAATCGACTCCAGCCTCTTTGGCTACTTTTTCCAAAGCAGGCAACATATTTTTATGTAGGTTCCAGGCCAGCACTTTTTCAATATTTCTTTGCTCAATTGCTGCCCTTAATTGGAAGCCTGATTGATGTCCTGCGCCAATCATTCCCAAAATTTTAGCGTCTTTTCTGGCTAGATGCGAAATAGAAACGGCACTAGCGGCGGCCGTTCTTATTGCTGTTATATAATTGCCGCCAACTAATGCCGCAAGTTGACCCGTATCTGGGTCAAACAAAAAAATTGTCGATTGGTGATTAGTAAGACCTTTTTTAATATTATTTGGCCAATAGCCGCCTGACTTTAAGCCGAGCGTTAAACCAGCCCTGTCAAATCCGGACTTAAAGCCATAAAGCGCATCCTGATAGCCTATTGCCTCGCGAATTACCGGAAAATTATAGGCATCTCCCTTTGCCATTGCGCCAAATACGGCTTCAACCGCCTTGAACGCACTTTCCCTATCAATAGTTTTTTTACAAATTTCTTCGCCAACAATAAACATTTTTTCTCCTAAAAGGCTAATCCACGCGCCGTTACTGGAATAAGGCTTTCAACCTTACCATTTCTTACGCCAACATAAAAATCATGAATATTACAGGTCGGATCGCAATGACCGGGAACCAATTTTAACTTATCATTTATTTTTAATTTATTTTCCGGATCCGCAATTACTCCATGTTCATCCGAACATTTAATATAAGTAACATCCTTACGCCCAAATATTGTTGGCATGCCGCTATCAACCGATTGCACCTTTAGACCAGCATCACATATTGCCTTATCCGTTTTAGTGTGGCTCATAATGGAAGTTAAAATAAATAATGAATTTTCAAATTGGGTTTCATCTATTCTTTTACCGTTCTCATCTAAAATACGCCCATAATCGGCGTCCATAAAGGCGTATGAGCCGCATTGTAATTCATTATAAACGCCGGAATTACCTTCAAAATAATATGAGCCAGTGCCCCCGCCACCAATAATATCACAAACTAGCCCTTCAGCCTTCAGAGCATTAACAGCATCTTTGACTATCGCAACGGCTATATCAATTTTTGCTTTTCTTTCATTATAATCATCTAAATGCTGCATTGCGCCTTGATAGGCCTGAATACCGGAAAATTTTAGCCCCTCAGCCTCATTAATGGCTTTTGCAATTTTCACAACTTCTTCGGAAGAGGAAACCCCGCAACGCCCCGCACCACAATCTATCTCAACTAGGGCTTCAATTTCATTACCATATTTTTGTGCCGCACTTGAAAGGTCTTTGATATTATCAATATCATCAACACAAACTATAGTGCGCACACCATAATTGGGAAGCCTAGCTAGCCTATCAATTTTGGCTAAATCCCGCACCTGATTTGAAACCAAAATATCTTTTATACCATTTTTGGCAAAACTTTCAGCTTCTGAAACTTTTTGGCAACAAATGCCACAAGCCCCCCGCTCAATTTGCATCTTAGCAATATCGGCTGATTTGTGCATCTTGCCATGCACCCTTAGACGCACACCCATTTTATCGGCGTGGCTTTGCATCTTATCAAGGTTACGCTCAAGCGCTGCTAAATCAACTACCAAACAGGGAGTTTGAATATCTGCTTCATCCATTCCAGGCAAAGCCGGAATATTATAGCCCACTTCATAATTTGTTAAATCTATTTTGGCTTTCATTTTACTCTCCATATATCTGTTCCAAGCCTTTCTTAGCAAAATATTGGCAATTTCACATCTTTACATCCAAGGTAGCTTTTTCAAATCAACATTACCACCCGTTAAAATTACCCCTACACGCTTATTGGCAAACAGATGTTTATTTTTCAAAATTACGGCTAGAGTAATAGCCGAGCTTGGCTCAACGACTATTTTCATTCTCTGCCATATGAGATACATAGCTTCTATTATCTCCTCTTCACTTGCTAATAGGATATCGCTCACAAAGTTTGAAACAAAATGCCAGGTCAGATTTTTGAGGGGAACTTTTAGACCATCAGCAATAGTTACTGGAGCATCATCAGCAATTATGTGTCCAGCCTTTAGTGAGCGATAAGCGTCATCTGCCTGTTCTGGTTCGGCAGCATATATTTTTGTTCTTGGCGAAATATTTGAAAGTGTCAGGCAAGATCCGGAAATCATGCCACCCCCGCCAATAGGGGCAAGTAAAATATCAAATTCGCCTAAATCCTCGTAAATTTCCTTAGCACATGTGCCCTGCCCGGCAATAACTCGCGCATCATTATAGGGATGAACAAAATCCGCCCCAGTTGAAGCAACAACTCTTGCAAATGTTTCTTCACGTGAGGAAGTGCTAGGCTCACATTCAACAATATTTGCTCCATAAGCCCTTACCGCATCTTTTTTAGCTTCGGGCGCTGTTCTTGGCATAACTACAGTTGCAGGAATCCCCCGCCTTCCTGCAGCATAGCTTAAAGAAAGCCCATGATTGCCCGAAGAATGTGTAGCAACTCCCTTTTTAGCTTGCTCTTCACTAAGACCAAATACAGCATTTGAAGCGCCACGCGCTTTGAAAACGCCCGCTTTTTGCAAATTTTCACACTTAAAAAATAATTCAGCCCCACTCAATTTATTAAAATATTGCGAGGTAAAAATTGGAGTCTTGTGCACATATGGTTTTATTCTTTCATGTGCTGCCAGCACATCATCATATGTTGGGATTTTTTGCTCTATATTCTCATTCATTATCCATATCCTCTCTCTGCCTTCTCTTTATGCAGAATTATTACGATAATATTGTTGCGCAGCGCTCACGCCTGACCCCAATTCAATTGGATAGTTAAGATCGGCCATTGCCATTTCTATAGTTGCCAGCCCTGAAAGCACCATAACATCGGTTAATGCACCTAAATGCCCGATGCGAAAGGCTTTTTTGGCCATTTCCCCTAAACCAACCCCGAATGAAACTTGATATTTGTCATATGTATGGTTGGTTAATTCGTCTGAATCAAAACCTTCAGGGACATATATTGCGCTGATTGAATCTGAATATAGGTCTGGAGTTTTTGCGCAAAGCCGAAAGCCCCAAGCCTTAACCGCCTCGCGCACCCCTTGAGCCAAGCGAAAATGGCGTCTAAACACATTTTCCAATCCCTCATTTTCTATAATTTTTAGCGCCGCATTCAATCCGTGAATGAGCTGCAAGGGAGGAGTATAGGGAAAACCACCCATCTTATTAGCATTTATCATATCATCAAAAGAGAAAAATGTTCGCGGCAAATTAGCCCTCTTTGTCCGCGCTAATGCTTTTTCAGAGACCGCCAAAATCGCCAGCCCGGAATTTAACATAAGCCCTTTTTGCGAACCGGAAATAGCTATATCCACCCCCCATTCATCCATTCTAAAATCCATAGATGCTAAGGAAGAAACACAATCAACATATAAAAGCGCATCATGATTGGCGCTATCTATCGCTTCGCGCACCGCCTTTATGTCTGAGCGGACACCAGTTGCAGTTTCATTATGAGTGACAAGAACCGCCTTTATTTCATTATTTTTGTCTTTTTCTAATCTTTGTGCAAATAGGTGAGCAGGCGCGCCTGTGCCCCATTCACATTCAATTATTTCAACATCAAGACCATGCCTTTGACAAAGATCTATCCAGCGGTGGGAAAACATGCCATAGCGAGCAATTAAAACTTTATCACCTACCGACATAGTATTGGAAATTGCTGCCTCCCATCCGCCAGTACCGCTAGAGGGAAAAATAATGGTTGTTGCGTCCTTAGTTTTGAAAATATCTTTTAATTTTTCCAAAACGGGGGCGAAAATTTCCACAAAATCAGGCGCGCGATGATCGGTTGATTGCACATTCATGGCATTACGCAAACTATCGGGAATATTTGTTGGTCCGGGAATGAAAATCGGATTTTGACCGATCATTTTTCTCTCCATTATTTTGTATTTTTTCGGATTATACTATCTTTTATTTTATTTTACAATTTTTTTGAAAATTATTTTCAAAACCACTTGATAAATATTTATCCTACTGTTATCGTTAAGAAAAATATTTTTTATTTTTTTTGGATTTATTTTTCAAAAAAATTTTTTTAAGGAATGTTTGGTGAAGAAAGAAAATATTAAAAAAAGAGCGCGCGGCAGGCCAAGAACCATTTTTGAAGAAAATTCAACCAATATTGTGCAGGCATTAGATCGCGGAATTTTAGTTTTAATAAATCTTGCTAAGAGCGGATCAAGCACTTTAAGCGACCTTTCTATCAGAGTTGGTATGCCTCCCTCTAGCGCGCATAGAATTTTAATCACATTACAAAAGCACGGCTTTGTGGAATTTAGCGAAACAGAGCAAAAATGGAGCGTTGGCATAGAGGCATTTAGGGTTGGTTCGGCATATTTGGAGCGAACGAGCCTAGTGGAAGCAGCGCATAAAATAATGCGCGAATTAATGGAAGAAACCGGCGAAACTGCTAATCTAGGCATTGCCGATAGATCTGATGTCGTATTTATCTCGCAAGTAGAATCGCACAACCCAATAAGGGCATTTTTTCATCCCGGCACTCGTTCTGCTATCTATGCTTCTGGTATTGGCAAAGCGCTGCTTAGCGAAATGGAACGGCGAAAAATAGAACGATTACTCAGAAATTCAGGCCTAAAACAATTTACACCCAATACTTTAACCTCACCTGATGAACTATTTGCCGATTTAGAAAAAACTAAAGAAAGAGGCTGGGCATTTGACAATGAGGAGAGATATTTAGGTATGCGCTGTGTTGCCTCGCCAATATATAATTCTTTTGGTGAAGCAATAGCCGGAATTTCTGTGTCTGGCCCATTTGCTAGATTTCATGATCAGCAAATAGTAAAATTAGGGCCAATTGTCAGACAGGCAGCAGATAAGGTTACTAAATTGATCGGTGGCAAAATTCCACAAAATTGAGTAAATATAAATTCTTGCTTTTCTATTAGTGAAAAAACTGCTTTGTTAAGCAAATTAAAAGGTTGATTTAATGGCTAATATTATTGAGTTAGAAAATATTGAAAAAAGCTTTGGCGAACTCAAAGTATTAAAAGGAATTTCGCTTAGCGCCAAGCGCGGGGAGGTTATTTCACTTATTGGCTCTTCCGGCTCAGGCAAGTCTACTCTTTTACGCTGCATAAATATGCTTGAAGTGCCAAATTCCGGCTCGGTCAAAATTGATGGTGAGGAAATTTTATTAAAGGGAAATGGGGAAAGGCGTGAGCCGGCTGACCTAAAGCAATTACACCGTATCAGATCTAAATTGGGAATGGTATTTCAAACATTTAATCTTTGGGCGCATATGTCCATTTTAGAAAATATTATGGAGGCGCCAATTCACGTATTAAAACGTGACAAAAAAGAAGTGCGCGAACAAGCACTTGAATTATTACAAAAGGTAGGTATTGCCGATAAGGCACATGCATATCCAAATCAGCTTTCAGGCGGACAACAACAACGAGCGGCAATTGCCCGCGCCCTTTGCATTAATCCCAAAGTAATGTTGTTTGATGAGCCAACTTCTGCTTTGGATCCGGAACTTGAGGGAGAGGTTTTACGCGTAATAAAATTATTGGCCGATGAAGGCAGAACTATGCTCTTAGTAACTCATGATATGAAATTTGCCAAAGAATTATCCGATAAAATAATATTTTTACATGGTGGGAAAATAGAAGAGGAGGGAGAGGTTAAGGAAATATTTGAAAATACTAAATCAGAGCGTTTAAGGCAATTTTTAGCCGCCAGCGGTCATTAAAAGGCTATCAGTAATTAAATATATTATCCCGATAAATTAACCATAAATTATAAATTTAATCGGGCGTGGGGAAAGTTTATTGGCGGCCTTGCAATTAAAGGGTGGAAATGAATGAGATTTGCAAATAAGGTGCAATATATGTAGTTTTATAAAATAAAATTAAGAACAAGAATCTCGTTTTAATTATAAAACGAATAATCGGGCAAATGCCTAAAGCGGGCAAAAGTCTAAAACGGACGAAAGTCTAAAATATGAAAATGGGAGTTATAAATGAAAAAAATATTATTAGCTATGAGTTTAGCCGTTGCGCTTAGCGGTTCTGCATATGCGCAAGAAGTTCGTCTTGGGACTGAAGGGGCTTATGCACCATGGAACTTTATTGATGATAATGGTAAATTAGCCGGGTTTGAAATTGAGCTTGGCAATGAATTATGTAAACGCGCTAATCTTGAATGTGAGTGGGTGGTAAATGAATGGGATAGTATTATTCCAAATCTGATTGCAGGCAATTATGATGCTATTATTGCTGGCATGTCCATTACTGATGAGCGCAAAAAAAGCATTGATTTTACACAAGACTATTTCCCGCCAGATCCATCCCGCTATGCGATGGCTAGCGATGCTAATATTGATTTTAACAATCTTTCCGGCATAAAAATTGGCGTTCAGGGGGCAACAATTCAGGCAGCCTATGTTGAGGAAAATTTTGCGGCAAATAATACTATTCTTTCCTATGAAACTGCCGATCAGTCTATTGCCGATTTGACTGCTGGCAATGTAGATGTGGTCTTAGCCGATGGCGGCTTTTTGGAGCCAATTGTTGAGGCATCAAATGGCGCACTTAAATTTGCTGGTCCAGAAGTTATGATTGGCGGCGGTGTTGGCATGGGCCTACGCAAAGAAGATGATGAACTTGAGGCAAAATTAAATGCCGCAATTGATTCAGTTAAGGCCGATGGCACGCTTGATAAGTTAATTGCCAAATGGTTTAATAAGGGACCATTTTATTCAAACTAATCTAATATAAACTAAATGGGCGGGAATATTATATTTTCTCGCCCAATTTATTTTGCAAATATTTTGGAAATTATATGCCCGATTGGTTAGGCAATATTATTGGACAGGATTTGCTTGACGGACTGAATTATATCACTAATGGCAAACATTTAATGTGGTATGCTTCTGTTCGTTTTACCATTATTGCTGCCCTTTTAGGTGCTGGTTTTGCGCTAATTTTTGGTCTGTTTGGAGCTATTTTACTCAATTCAAAATTTCTTCCCCTAAGAGGAATTGGTCTCTTTTATTCAAATATTGTGCGCGGTGTTCCTGATGTTTTATTCTTTTTATTTTTCCCGCTAGCATTTGAACAATTAGTTGAATGGTTTTTTGCACTTTCCGCCTGTTCAGCGCAAGAATTAGCGGAAAATATAGGCAAATGGCCCCCCTGCCCTGATGCTCAGTGGTTTTTAGGCACTTATGAATATTTGCTTCTCGCATCGGTCTCACTCGGAATTGTTTATGGTGCATTTAGCGCTAATGTTATTTATGGTGCAATGCAGGCAGTGCCCAAAGGACAGTTAGAAGCAGCAAGAGCTTTTGGCATGGGGCCTTTAAGCGTTCTATTGCGGGTGCATATTCCGCAAATGTGGATTTACGCGCTGCCCGGCCTTTCTAATGTCTGGATGTTGCTGCTTAAGGCTACCTCTCTCTTATCGCTGTTACAAATAGCCGATATTGTATTATGGGCTGATAGGCTTGGTGCACCAAATTATCTTAAGCAAGTTGGTTTAGTGCACCCCGATTGGCGATGGAGATATTATTTAGTTCTATTTTTATTTTATATTTTAGTAACCTATCTATCTGAGCGATTTTTTAATTATTTAAGAAAAAAGCTCGGGCGTGGCATGGTGGAAGCATAATGTCTTGGTTTGATGCAATAATTAATGATATTATTATTCTGGCAAAGCCCAGCCTATTTAATATTTATTTTGCCGCCAGCTCTATTCCGATCGGCTTTGTTTTTGCAATTGGCCTAACCTTAATGCGTGCTAGCAAAAATCCGCTAATATCGCATATTGCCGCCGGCTATATTTATGCTTTTCGCGGCTCACCACTATTTATTCAATTATTTATGTTCTATTCAATCATGCTTTCACTAAATATCAGCCTTTGGAAGCCGCTTGGTATAGATCATATAGTTTTGCACCCATTATTTTTAGGCCCGTTAGTATTGATATTAAATACCAGCGCCTATAGTGCGCAAATTCTTTATGGCGCCTATTTGAATGTTCCAAAAGGAGAGATTGAGGCGGCAAGGGCTTTTGGTATGAGCCGGATAAGACAATTTATTTCTGTCATTTGGCCTAATATGATAAGGCTTGCCTGGCCGGCATATACAAATGAAGTAGTATTTTTATTTCATGCAACGGCTTTAATTTATTTTACACTACCGGTAATTGACGAACAAAAAGACCTAATGAATAAGGCAGGGGAATTATTTGAAAAAGATTATAATGTGTTTTTACATTTTTCTGTAGCGGCACTTTATTTTTTAGTTATTTCATTTTTAATATTTTTCTTATTTGGGCTATTTTATAAATATTTAATGCGCCATGAAGCAAAGGTGAAGGTCAAAAAAATAAAATTTTCTCCCAAATATTTACGCTAAAATTATTGGTGCGGGCACATTTTATCTGTGACTTTAGTAAGTCCTCTGTGAAGAACTTCTAACATATTGATATTTTGATATTTTGCTCTTATTGCATATTTAATTTTGCAAAATTTGTTCCTTTATGTGTAATTTTCTTACAATTTTGCTATGGATATTTTTGCGTTTTTCGACTTCTGACTTCTGATTTCCGCTACCAACAACGCTATGCACACGCCAAACAGTTTAAGCGGGCGAAAAAGCAGCTTAAAAAGCTCAAAACCTATCTTGGCCGCACTATTCATTTGGATATTAAGCGCCAGATTAAGGGCAATAGGAGTTGGAGAGTATTTTCCTGCGACCCTTATGGCTGGCGATAAGGATGATGACCCAAAAGCCTCGTGATGATATCCCAAAGAAATCTATTCCCTACATGCGCCAGAGGTGGAATGCATTGGTAAAGGCAAGGCTCACAAGCCTTATGAGTTTGGCGTTAAACCATCAATCGCCACTACCCTAAATCGCTATGAAGGGCGGTCAGTTTGCCATTTATTGAGGTATTGCCGGGCAAGCCTTATGATGGGCATACCCTCAAAACAATTATTCCTGAGATGAAGTCCTTACTGGTGCAACTCTTAAACGCATATTGACTGATGCTGCCTATCGCGGTCATAAGGAGCCGTCAAGTCACAAATTTTGGTCTTCACTATAGGCCAGAAACGAAGGGTCACACTCACCATCAAACGTCAGATGAGATAAGAATCAGCTATTGAACCGGTAATTAGACATCTTAAACGGCCAGCGGATAAACCGCAACTATTATACCCATAGTCAAGGGGATGCCATCAACCCTATCCTAGCCACTACCGGCTACAACTTCTTCCATTTCCTCAAGTGGATCAAACCTCTTTGGCTCAAAATCTAGGTAACGCTAATATTCAAACATTTAGCAAAAATTGCATAAGGCTACGGTCGACTATTT
>WFXU01000064.1 GCA_015490455.1 Hyphomicrobiales bacterium | reverse complement strand
TAGATAAGGTTGAAATTTTATGTTCGCCTTACATTGCTAAATCAAAGGTTAATGTTTTTTAACAAAGAATTTCCAGCAAAAAAGAGAATTAATAGGTAAATTAACCAAAAAGCAGAATTTGCAATAACCCTAAACAAACCATCGCTACTGACTAAAGTAGCCCATAAAATAATAAAAGATAAAACAGGAAAAGAAATACCATTAAACAGCGGCTCCTGCCCAATTGCTAGATGTGACTTTTAACAAATTTTTGGCCAATTATTCTGCTGCTTGTTTACGCAATTTTGTCTTATCATTATTTTTAGCCCTGACAATTTGTCCATTAGTAGCAGGTTTGGTCTTTTTCTTAATTTTTTTAGTTGCAATTTTTTGCTTTTTTGACTTAGCCTTATTCTTTGCCCCCCTATTAGCGATAAAATTAGCAAAGCTGGTTTTAATTCTTGCCGGAGCCGAAAGCATTACCGGCACTAAAGCAAGGGTTAGAAAAGTTGAAAATGAAAGCCCGGAAATAACCGCAGTAGATAGTTGAACCCACCAGGCGCCGGCAATAGAGCCTATTTCTATCGTCCTTTCAAAATAATTTATGGTTATTCCAAGCGCCATTGGCAATAGGCCAAATATTGTTGTGATTGTTGTTAACATTACCGGCCTAATTCTTTGCGCAGCAGTCATTAAAATTGCATGTTCAGCCTCAATTCCCATTTCGCGATGAAAGCGATTATAAGTATCTATCAATACAATGGAATTATTGACTACAATGCCAGCGAGGGAAACTATCCCAACTCCCGTCATAATTGCAGAAAATGGCTGCCCCGTTATTAACATTCCCAATAAAACCCCCGCAATAGCCATAATAACAGTGCTAAGGGTTACAAAAACCTGATAAAAACTGTTAAATTGGGTCAGCAAAATTAAGAACATTAGAAACATCGCCCCAAGCCCCGCCTGCATTAAAAAGGCATTGGTTTCGTTGGTTTGTTCTTCTGCCCCGCCATAAATAATTTCAACCCCTTCTGGCCAATCTTGCTTATCTGTCCATTCTTTTAATTGAGCTACTTTTTGCGAAACCTTAGTGCCCTCCCCAGTGATATTTGCCCCAACATTCATGCGATATTTCTGATCCCAACGCGCAATGGAAGAAACTTTGGGCACAGATTTTTTGCTGATAAATGTTGAAACAGGCACAAGCCCTTTTTGTGTAATTATATGCATTGATTCTAAAGCCTCAAAAGAGCGCTCTTCCTTTGGCAGGCGCACAATAATATCTAATTCATCAATTGCATCATCGGGACGATAAGTGCCAATATTAACGCCGGTTGTAACAAGTTGCACATAGGGGCTTAAATCACGAATGCCAATACCAAATCTGGCCGCCATATCTCTATCAACATCAATTTCCCAATCTATCCCGGCAAGGGGCCTACTATCTTCAACATCAATCACATCGCCTAATTCATTTTCAATATAGGCGCGTATTTTAGCAACAAGTGGGGCAAGTAGTTCATATTCATCAGCTTCAATGCGTAAATTAATATCTTTACCAGCAGGCGGCCCCTCTTCAGCTTCAACTAAATCAACACCAATACCGGAAATAGAGGCTAAATTTTTACGAATATCGGCAAATATTTCCTTTGCTTTACGCCTATCTTTATATGGCGCTAATTCAAGAGTTAAATTACCAATTGTATCAGAAGGGGTAGAAGCGACCGCTCCGGCTGAGCCAAAATTAAGCATTATATCTTCAATGCCCTTTATATCTTTAATTTTTTGCTCAACCTCAATGAGTAAATTGCGAATTTCAATCGGCGAATAATTTCCCTTTGTTGTAACGGCAATGGTAGCATATTCCGGCTCAACTTCAGGAAAAGCAATCATGCCGGTTGGGTTGGAAGCAAAATAGAAAAATATTGCCCCCACAATGCTAAAACCGACGGTAAGCGAAATTATAGGATGTCTGACTAATAAATGTAAAATACGAACATAAACCCCCGTTAAGCCCTTAACTTTATTAATATCAAAATTAGTAGTGCCAGAGATTGATAAAGCCATTTCTTTTTCTTTTTGGCTTACTTTTTTTCTGGCAACAAATCTGCCAATAACTGGTATAAAGATCATCGCAACAATGAAGGAAGAAGTTAAAGTTACAATGACCATTATTGGCAAATAGGACATGAATTTGCCAATAATTCCCGGCCATAATAATAGGGGTAAAAAGGCAGCCAAAGTAGTTGCAGTGGAAGAGGCGATAGGCCAGAACATTCTTTTTGCAGCCAAAATAAAGGCTTCTTGCCTATTTAGTCCTTCGCTAATTTTTCTTTCAGCATATTCCACCACGACAATTGCGCCATCAACCAGCATGCCGACCGTAAGCACCAGGCCAAACATAATCATCATATTTACCGTCATGCCCATAAATTGTAAAAATAAAAATCCTATCATAAAAGAAATAGGAATAGAAAAGCCTATCAGTAAAGCAGGGCGAATGCCCAATAGCATAATGGACACTATTAAAACCAGCGAAATGGCGGTAATAACAGATGATTGTAATGTTGTGAACATGCGGTTTGAAAATTCCGCCATGTCAAGAATATAGGAATATTGCAGGGCTTGAGGCCAGTTTTTAGCGTGTTTTTCAGTAATTTTTTTAACAGCATTGGAAATATCAACTAAATTAGTTTCAAGCTGTTTTTGCACGGAAAGAATAATGGCGGGCGCGCCATTTATTCTTGTATAGCTGGTTGCATCTTTGAAAGTTCTATGAATTGTGGCAACTTCTGAAAAGGTTACAACCTTATCATTATATGTTTTTAATGGTAAATTATAAACATCCTGCGCGCTCTTTATTAGGCCGGGAACTTTTAGCGAAAATCTTCCCTGCCCCGTATCTAACCGCCCAGCAGGGATTACTATATTATTTTTGGCCAAAGCGTCAAATAAACTATTAGCGCTAAGATTATATGATTCAAGTTTTAGTAAATCCAGCTGAACTTCTAAAACCTCCTCCCTCTCGCCAGAAATTTTAACCTCACGAACCTCATTAATTGTTTCAAGATCTTCCTTAAGCGCAAGCGCCAGACTATTAATAGTGCGCTCGGGAATATCGCCAAATAGGGCAACAGTAATAGTTCCGGCATCATCAATGGAAAATTCTTTTACTTCCGGATCGGTTGCATCTTCGGGTAAATTGGGCGCCGCCCTGTCAAGCGCATCTTTCACATCTTTAAGAGCTTTATCTTTATCAAAATTTACGTCAAATTCTAAAATAATGATTGCACTATTATTATTGGCATAAGAGCGCATTGATTTTAAGCCGGTTAGATTAGCCAGCTCTTTTTCTAAAGGGCGCACTAATAATCTATCAGCATCACTGGGAGAAATGCCGGTTTGCACTGTTGAAATACGAAGATAGGGAATATCTATTGCTGGCTCGCTTTCACGCGGCAAGGTAGAATAAGCATAAATCCCGCCCATTAGCATAATAAACATTATGGTAATTATGGTTCTTGGGCGGCGTAATATGGTTTCTAGCATATTCATCATAATGCTATTGCCCCTCAGCGATGGTTCTATCAACTAGGGTTACATCAACAAGTTGATTTTCCATTACATATTCCTGCCCCAAAATAATAATTTGCGCTATTTCGGGTAAACCCTTTACCCACACACCTTCGCTATTATCACGCACTATTTCAACTTTAACAAAATGAACTCTATTTTCATCATCAACAATTTTTACCCCAATATCGCCTTCATTATTCAGGGTTAAACTTGATTGCGGAATAATATGAACCTTTGTTTTACCAACAAAAATTGTCGCTATAGCGCTAAGGCCTGCGCGAATTACATTATCTTTATTGGGCGCCTTTATTTCAATATCAAAAGAGCGTGTGGCACTATCGGCAAGAGAAGCTATATAGCTTAGTTCGCCATTTAATTTTTGCCCTTCAATAGTTTTAATTTCTGCTTTCATACCCTCGCGCAACAGGCCAACTTTGCTTTCAGCCACTTTCGCACTGAATAATATTGGGTCTAATTGCACAATAGTTGCACAAGATGCTCCAACGCCCAGCATATCTCCTATATTTGCTAAAGGCGCCTGCACAATACCGGAAACTTCACTACTAATTTTTGTCCGCTCTAACTCCAATTTTGCATTTTCAAGGGCAGATATAGAGGCAGCAAGTGAAGCATTTGCTGCTTCAACTTGTACTTCATAGGCTCTGGCGCTATTTGGTGGTGCAAGTCCCTTTTCCCTTAATGTTTTATTGGTTTGATAATCGGCTTTTGCTTGTTTAAGTGCGGCTTTGGCCTGTTCAAGCGCTGCTTCAGCCTGTTTAACTCGTGCTTTTCTTGTTCCGCTGTCTAATGAGCAAATTAAATCGCCCCTTTTGACTAATTGTCCTTTTTTAACCTGCACCTGCTCAATTATACCGCTGGTTTGCGCACTTACTGATATTATTGCATTGGCCTTTGTTTGCCCGCGAAGTGTTAATTCTAAGGGGACTTCTTTTGCTGTGAATAAAAGGGTGCGCACATTTTGCAATGTTTCATTTTGTAAGGATTTATCTTTTTCTTCTGCGCTTTCTTTAGCAGCTATATTTGCTAAATTCTCAGAATTATCCTGACCATTTCCATCATCTTCTCCGTCATTTTCTCCGTCATTATTATGAAAAAATGAAATAATAGATCTTTCACCCTTTCCTTCCCCTAAACCACCCTGAATAAGAGTTCCTGTTGCCAGCCAAAGAGCTAGCAAAATTATTAACAAAAACGCAATGCCGTAAGAATTAAGAAATTTCATCAGTCAGTCCAGTAATTATGTCGCTTTTGTTGCAATATTTTCCTTTATGGCAATATCCAATAGTTGCTGCATATGGGTCTTAAGATAGTTAATTTCAACCTCTATCATTTCTATGCCAAAATTTAGCACCCAAATATCGGCCTTACTCAATTTGGAGTTTAATATTGATAATAAATGTTCGCGTTTTTTCTTTAGCCTTTCTATTTTTTCATTAATTCTTTGTTTAACAAGAGAGGCTGGCAATAAAGAGACAAAACGGGCAAAAAGTAAAAATTCGGAACGAAAAATATCTTCCCCTATTTCATCAAATAATGAATTATAAAATTTTGAGCGCCCTTTATCAGTTATTGAAAAAATTTTCTTGGTTGGGCTGCCCTTAGCTGTTTCATAGCGCGAGGTGACAAAACCTTCCTTTTCCAGTTTCTTTAGGGCTGGATAGATTGAGCCAAAACTTGCTTCTACAAAATAGGAATATTCCCCCTTTGTTGATAATTGCCTGATTTCATAGCCAGTTGCATCTCTTTCATAAAGTATTGATAGGCACAGAGTTTGAATATTCATGTTAAGCATATATTCTTTTTATATATATCAAACCGATATATATAAATAATATATATTTTCGTCAAATATATATTATTATATTCGTTCAAAAATTAGAGTGGAAATAGTTAGGCCCTGAATAATAATGAGGCGTCCCCATAAGAATAAAAGCGATAATTATTTTTAATGGCGTGCTGATAGGCTTTATGCATATTTTCTACGCCGGAAAAAGCGCAAACCAGCATAAAAAGGGTTGAGCGGGGCAAGTGGAAATTGGTCATTAAAATATCAACCAACCGGAACTTAAAACCGGGCGTGATAAAAATATCTGTTTCGCCGCAAAAGGGGGCAAGAGTGTCGTTCTTTTGGGCTGCACTTTCAAGCAGGCGTAAACTTGTCGTGCCAACCGCGACAATTCGTCCGCCCTTCTCTTTGGCCGTTAATATTTGCTGAACGGTTTTTTCACTAATTTCACCCCATTCAGAATGCATTTTATGTTCTTTAATATTTTCTACTTTAACCGGTAAAAATGTTCCCGCCCCAACATGTAAGGTTAATTTTTCTATCCCAACTCCCTTTTTTTTAATTTTAGCAAATAGTTCATCGCTAAAATGCAACCCGGCCGTAGGAGCAGCAACAGCACCCTCTTTTTTGGCATAAATTGTCTGATAATCACCAAAATCTGCCTTATTAGCTGCTCGCCTAGCGCTAATATAGGGGGGTAGTGGCATGGCTCCATAAGATTTTATTGCCTCATCAAGCTGGGCTCCTTCTTTATCAAATTTTATTATTAGTTGCCCGTTTTTTATTGTAACCACATTGGCGCTTAGATCTTCCAGATTTAACTGACTATCGGCTATTTTTTTTCTGAAAACTAATCTATCATTTTTCTTTAATCTTTTAAGGGGACGCGCAAATGCCGCCCAGCTTGAATTATCAATTTTTTTATGTAGATTGAGCGAAATTTTTACCTTATTTGCTGAATTTTGACGAATACGAATTGCTTCTAACTCAGCTGGAATTACCTTTGTATCATTTATAACCAAAATATCATTTGGTTCTAAAAAATCAGTCAGATCAGATACATATTTGTCAATTAGCTCAGCATTTTTTTTAACAACCAGCATACGCGCACTATCGCGCGGGCGCACAGGATAAAGCGCCACATTTTCCTTTGGCAATTCAAAGTCAAACTCATCTATAAGCATAAAGCTAAATTAGCCTATTCTCATAGAAATAATCTTATCCGGATTGGCAACCGGTTCGCCACGTTCTAATTTATCAATATTTTCCATACCGGAAATAACATGTCCCCAAATTGTATATTGCCTATCCAAAAATGGTGCATCATCAAAGCAGATAAAAAATTGCGAATTAGCACTATTTGGATCTGCGGTGCGCGCCATTGAACATGTTCCCCTAACATGTTTTTCATCGCTAAATTCCTGCTCTAAATCGGGCTTGTCTGAACCGCCAGTTCCTGTGCCGTGCGGGCAGCCAGCCTGTGCCATAAAACCATCAATCACCCGATGAAAATTAATTCCATCATAAAAACCTTCGCTGGCTAGTTCTTTAATGCGCTCAACATGTTTTGGAGCAAGATCGGGGCGTAGCGCAATCACAACCTCGCCCTTTGTTGTTTCTAAGATTAAATTATTTTCATCACTCATTTAATATTCCTAACTTTAATTAGTCAGCCGTACCAACTTTCATTGAGATAATTTTATCAGGGTCTTTTACAAGACCATTATTGGCGCTATCACCCTTTTTGATCGCGTCAATAAATTCCATTCCGGAAACCACCCTGCCCAATAATGTATATTGGCCATTTAGGTGGGGAGCATCAGCAAAAGTGATAAAGAACTGCGAATTAGCACTATCGGGACTACTAGATCTGGCCATGCCAAGACTGCCGCGCACAAAGGGTTCATCAGAAAATTCCGCCTTTAGGTCTGGCAAATCAGATCCACCTGTTCCGGTTCCGGTCGGATCTCCACTTTGCGCCATAAATCCCTCAATTACCCGATGAAATGTAAGTCCATCATAAAAACCATCATTAGCGAGCTTAACGATACGTTCAACATGTTTTGGGGCTACATCACGCCATAATTCAATTTCAACCACTCCGTTTTTCAAAGTTAAAGTGAGCGGAACAACATCGCGTTGTTTTTCGCTTACCTGCTGAATATTAGAAAAAGAAAAAAATTGTGTAAAAACAAACAACAAAAATAACAGCACAAAGGAAAAGGTTAAAAGAGCTAATTTTTGTTCAGAAGCTGATTTTTTTTTGCCCATTATTTCTCCAAAAATTTTAACACTATTGCAGGCACAAAGGCAGAAATATCGCCTCCCATTTGCGCGATTTGGCGCACAAGAGTAGCAGAAATATGCCTTACATGCGGGCTGGAGGGAACAAATACTGTTTGTAAATCAGGAGCCATTTGCCCGTTCATGCCAACCATTTGCATTTCATAATTATAATCGGTTGTATCGCGCAGCCCGCGAATAATTAATTTGGCCGAAAATGAACGCGCAGCCTCTATCATAAGACCGTCAAACTCAACATAATGAATTTTGGTCTCTGTTCTTTTAGCGATAGGGCTGCATGTTTGTTTTAATAAACTAATTCTGTCATTATAGCTTAATAATGGCTGTTTCTTATGATGTTTACCAACACCAATATAAAGCGTTTCAACAAGCCGGCAGGCCCTTTCAATAACGTCAATATGCCCATTTGTAACGGGATCAAAAGATCCGGGATAGAATCCGATTAATTTATTCATAATTTGCTTTTCTCATATAATTTTAGCCGTGACAACCACCAAATATCACAGTTTTATTAAAATATTTTCATTAATCTAAATTTTATAGCGCCGGCAAAATCTTAAATATAATCAGGGAAAGCTTGTCTTCTGATTATACTAGTTCTTTATTATAAAAAATCGGCAGTGGCAGATATTGCACAAATTTCTTGCCGCCAGCGGCAAAGAACGAATCAGGAAATGTTGGTTAACTTTTTCTCAGAAATGGACAGAACTAGAGTGTGACTCACCCCCGTCTTTTCTTCTGTGGCCTGAGTGGATAACCGAGTTTTAAGGCTAAAATAGCAAGCATAGGAATCGATATTTCAAAAGCCATTTTGGATGTGGCGACATGTCCTTAAGGCGAGGTTGAACAATTTCCTAACAATAGCAAACCCCACAAGACGCTGTTCAAATGGCTCAGCACCTAAGTATCCAAGTAAAGCTAATTGTCTTCGAGGCCAGCGGTGCCAATCATCGGGAGGGAAGCGGTTTTGGGAATGCATGAATTACCTTTTTCCAAAATTTACCCTTAACCAACCGGATAATCTAAATAATGGCGCCGCGCACTTTTGCCGAAACCCATTCACTTATCAAAACAGCAAATAGAATAACCAAAATAATAAGCGATACTTGCGGCCAGGCCAAAGTGTTGAGTGAACCCTGTAATTGCAGACCAATTCCTCCTGCCCCGACCAAACCAAGCACTGTGCTTTCACGAATATTTATATCCCAGCGAAATACTGAAAGCCCGGCAAGAGTAGGCATGACTTGGGGTAAAATCCCATATATCATTATCTGCATATTAGAAGCGCCAGTAGCGCTAATTGCTTCAACCTGTGTGCGATCAATTTCCTCAATAGCCTCATAAAGCAATTTGGCACAAAAACCGATTGAGCGAATGGCAATTGCCAGCAGGCCGGCAAAAATACCCGGCCCCAAAATTGCCACTAATAATAAAGCCCAAATTAATGAATTTATTGAGCGCGAACTAACAATAATAATAAGGGCTATTGGCCGCACAAATAATTTGCTTGGTGTGGTATTTCGGGCAGCTAAAAAACCTATCGGGATAGCCACAATCAGGGCTAATAATGTGCCAAGTGTGGCTATATTTATTGTATCCCATAATGGTTTCCATAGTTCATTTATATAACTCCATTTGGGTGGCATAGCGCGCGAACCAATATCGCTGGCAATTCTGCCCGCATCCCAAACAAAATACCAATTAGTCGCCTTAGAAATCTGATACCAGCAAAACATAAATATTGCCGTTCCGATAAGCCAGAGCGCCCAATTTTGCAATTGAGCTCTTCTGTCCCGTCTTTTCCAGATTTTTTGTCCATTATTATTTATTTTAACCGCCATTATTGCACCCATGCACGAATAAGAGAGGAAAGATATTCAAGTAGAACAACCAGCACAATTATTATCAGAATAATAGCTGCCGCCGTATCAAATTCATAACGGGAAAAGGCCGTATTTAAGGTCGCGCCAACTCCGCCCGCGCCAACTAAGCCAAGCACTGAGGAGTGGCGGAAATTACTATCAAGGCGATACATAGATAGGCCTATAAGGCGCGGCATAAATTGGGGTTGATAGCCATAATTTATCATTTGCATCCAAGAACTGCCGGTAGATCTGATGGCTTCTGCTTGCACTTTATTCGATTTTTCAATTTCTTCGGCCAATAATTTACCGATAAAACCGATAGTTGAAAAAGATAGGGTTATGAAACCGGCTAAGGGGCCAAAACCGAAAATAGCCACCATTAAAATTGCTACAATAACTTCATTTAATGCTCTTGAAATAGCAATAATCATGCGGCAAATCAGATAGATTGGTAAAAATGAGATATTTCTGGCCGCTCCCAAAGCGATAGGAATAGAAATAGCAACTCCAACAACTGTTGCAGCCAGCGCCATTACTAAACTTTCAATAATTCCTTCAGATATTTCGGTAAAGCGCGTCACAAAATCGGGGCGAGCAAAGGAAAGAATAAAATTTGCTCCTCGCTCCAACCCCTCATATGCACGCTGCCAATCAACCTCCATTGTTGCAAAGGCTGCAACCACATAAACAACAGATATTATTATAAGCGACCAACGCTTATATGGATTTTTTATAAAGGGTGGTTTACGCCATTTTCTGCCATTATAATTTGCAGTTTCTGCATTACTCATTTGTCCTTGACGGTTTTATCCGCTTCCCCATTTTCACTATTTCCATTCTCCTCCTGTTTTATGGTTGCCTCCCAATCCTCTTCGCCATAAATATTGGTAAGGACTTCGGGCGTTAAATCTTCGGGGGAGCCATCAAAAATTATTTCACCACTCCTAAGCGCTATTACTCTTTGCACAAACATTTTTGCCAATGCCACATCGTGAATATTTATTATTGCCGCTAAACCCCGCTCAGTGCATAATTCGGTAATAAGACGCATAATTTGGCGTGAAGTTTTAGGATCTAAACTTGCGGTTGGTTCATCAACAAGCAAAAGCTCCGGATCCTGAATTAGCGCGCGGGCAATCCCTACCCTTTGGCGCTGCCCGCCGGACAATTCATCAGCCCTTTTATCGGCCATATGGTCAAGCCCGACCCTTTGCAATAGCCTAAATGCCTCATCAATATCTTTTTGTGGAAAAAGGCGAAACCAGGAGCGCCAAAATCCAACATAGCCAAGCCGGCCAGAGAGGACATTTTCCATTACTGTAAGCCTTTCAACCAGCGCATATTCCTGAAAAATCATGCCCATGCGCCGACGTGCTTTTCTTAAAGCGGAAGAGCTAAGTTTTGTAAGATTTATGTCATTTAATAAAGCGCTTCCTGATGTTGGTTCAACAAGCCTGTTTATGCAGCGAATAAGCGTGCTTTTCCCTGCGCCGGAGGGGCCTATTAATGCCACTACTTGTCCTGATGATATTTCAAGATTTACACCCTTTAACGCCATATCCCCGGTTGCATATTGTTTTGTAAAATTTTCCAAACGAAGCATTAAATATTAACCCCCTAATCAAACACACCCCAATTGGCACTTTTAAGTCTGAAAAAGCGCCAAATGGGTT
Organism: Hyphomicrobiales bacterium; assembly: GCA_015490455.1. Classification (GTDB taxonomy): domain Bacteria; phylum Pseudomonadota; class Alphaproteobacteria; order Rhizobiales; family Devosiaceae; genus S141-66. The sequence goes on along the minus strand of WFXU01000064.1, from coordinate 29,467 downwards.
AATCTGTCCTATTATTTACTTACAAGTATAAGTGACGCCATTTGCAGCATCAATTTTACGGATAACTTCCCAGAAATCCTTATAGTTCATTTCCAAGAACTGACCTTCATTTGATTTCTCAAATTCTTTTTGCAGGCTGGTGCCTTCCCATTCAAAAGTAAAGAAGGCTTCTTTGACCTTTTCTTGTAAGTCAGGATGTAAATTATAGACTGTGCCAAAGCCGGTGGTTGGGAATGTTTGCGATTTATAGATTGTTATAACATCATCAGCATCTATAACATTACGTGAAATCATTCTGGATTTGACCGAATTGGCAATTGAAGCTGCAGGATAATCCTTATTGGCAACACCGAGAATTGAATTATCGTGCTTGCCGGAAAATACCGCTTCAAAATCGCGACCAGGTATCATATCAAATTCTGACTTCAAAATAGCAGAAGGGGCCTTAAATCCTGAATTTGAAGTTGGGGAGGTAAAGGCGAGTGTTTTTCCTTTAATATCTTCAACTTTTTCAATGCCAGAGCCAGGATAGGTTATAATTTCCATTTCATAGCCAAAATTACCGTCAAGGCTGGCCATAATGGTAAATGGTCTAAAGCCGGCGCAATTAACCGCTAGCGGGTTTGAGCCCGTATTAAAGCCGGCAATATGCAAACGTCCTGAACGCATAGCTTCAATTTCGGCCGCATTTGACTGCACTGGGAAGAATAGGACTTTGCGTCCGGTTACTTCTTCCAGATAATCAAGAAAATCAGACCAGGCTTCTTTATAAACAGCCGGATCTTCAACCGGAGTATAGGCAAAAATCAAGGTTTCAGGATCCACCCATTCGTTTGGATCAGTTGGAATATCGGCAATTAAATCTCCATCTACATCGCAATAGCGAACATCCAAATCTCCGCGCGGGCAATCTTTTTCCGCATTTGCCGGCGTGCTGGCCATTAACCCGGCAAATGCCGCGCCAAGCACCATTGCCGAGATAGCGGTTGATGAAATTAGAAGTTTTTTTAATAGTTTCATATTTTCCTCCAAATCTATTTCCCTGTTTTTATTAGTTTTTATTATTTTATATATTATCTCCCTCACAGGCATGAATCATAGATTATACATTTAATTTCCATATGACTATAAAAATTTTTACCATTTGAAAAAAATGTATAAATTAACCACTATTAACGGTAAATTAGGGATTAAAATTCATCTCTTTATCAAAAAAAGCAGAAAATTTAACATTGCAGCCAACAAATACTTGACTTAAAATGAATTTATCAGCATAAACGGCGCGCCCGTAAAATTAGGCCAAAAGGGGATATTTTGGCGTGCCTTTTAGCGTGATTTTGCTATTGCTTATTTTGGTGCGGTTTTTGGCATAATTGATGGGTGATTTTGAGTTAAATGCAGTTTGAGGCCTCTGGTTTAAGGCCAGTTAAAGTCTATAGGTGATTTTAGATATCTATAGCGCCGTAAAACGCGAAAAAGACCGTTTAAGCGGAAAAAGCGGGAAAATTGAGAGAGAAAATGTTTGCAATATTAAAAACTGGCGGCAAACAATATAGGGTTGCCGAAAATGATATTATAAAAATTGAAAAAATAGACGGACAGCCGGGCGATAATGTGCTGTTTGATAATATTTTAATGGTTGGTTCGGATTCTGAAATAAAAATTGGCAATCCTTTGGTTGAAGGTGCTTCAGTTGCGGGCGAATTGATTGAGACGAAAAAGCAAAAAACCATTATTATTTTTAAGAAAAAACGCCGGCATGGCTATCGCCGTCGCAATGGACACCGGCAAATATTAACAACTGTTCGTATTAGTGAGATTTTGCTTGATGGCAAAAAACCAAGCAAGAAAAAAGCAACAACTGCCAAAAAGGCAACAAGCGCTAAAGCAAAAACAGCCCCTGCCAAAAAGGCAGCAAAACAGGCAGGAAATGAGTTTATTGATGATATTAAACTTATTTCTGGTGTTGGTCCTGCTTTGGAAAAGAAATTACACTCATTGGGCGTTAAATCACTGAAAGATATTGCTGCTTTTAGCAAAGAGGATATTGAGCGTATTGATGCTGAGTTGAATTTTAAGGGTCGTATTGAGCGTGATGAATGGGTTGAGCAGGCAAAGGAGCTTATTGCCGGTAAAGCTCCGCGCGCTAAAATTGACCAAAAGGCAAAGACTAAAGCTAGTGGTGCTAAGGCTGAGGCAAAGGATAAAGGAGCGTAAATTATGGCACATAAAAAGGCAGGTGGCTCATCACGTAATGGTCGCGATAGTGCGGGGCGGCGTTTAGGCGTTAAAAAATTTGGCGGGGAGAAAGTGGTTGCCGGCAATATTATTGTGCGTCAACGCGGCACAAAATGGCACGCCGGAGAAAATGTTGGTCTAGGTAAAGATCATACAATTTTTGCTCTTATTGATGGCAATGTAAAATTTACTACCCGTTCTGGCAATAAGAGCTTTGTTTCGGTTGAGCCGGCAAAGCCAGCTTAATATTACCAGTAATATATTGCTGGTGACAAACTCTCCAGCAAGTTAAACTTCTTAAAAAGGGGAGCTTGGAACAGCAGGCTCCCCTTATTATTTTGGAGAGAATTATGAATAATATGGCTTCCTCTCAATTACCGGATAGTATAATTTGTGAGCGCTTAATCTTGCGCGCGCCAAAGCTTGATGATGCTTTAGCATTACAACAATTGGCTAATAATAAAAATATTCATAAATTTTTGGAACGGCTTCCTAACCCTTACAGGCACGAACATGCAATAGATTTTATCAATAATTTAGCCCGCTCAAAAGAGGAACATGCCTATGCTATTATAACTAAAGATAAAGAATTTATTGGTGTTGCTGGCTATCATCTAAATTGTAAGTCGGGTGTTGAACTTGGTTATTGGGTTGGTGAGCCTTATTGGGGAAAGGGATATGCAACTGAAGCGGTTAGGGCTTTAATTGTTGAAGCAAGAAAAATTGGAGTTAAACAAATATTTGCGCACGCAATTTCAAAAAATATTGCCTCAATAAGAGTGCTAAAAAAATGCGGATTTATAATTACTAAGGAGAAAATAGATAATTGCGGACCGCATAAGGGTGTTATGGTAAGCTATCTGAAATATGAGAATAATAATGCATAAAATTATAACAAAGCGTCTTATTTTGCGCCCTCCCAAAATGAATGATGCACAAAATTTGGTCAATGGGTTGGGGGATTATGAAATAGCTAAATTTTTACTTGTCCCCCATCCTTATAATTTGGTCATGGCCAAAGATTGGTTAAAGCAAAAAATAGCGAATAAGAATATTATAAATGAGAGCTATTTTATGATAGAATTAAAGAATAATGAATTTGTTGGGGGAATTGGGTTTAGTGAAAAATCAGGAAAGCCCACTCTTTCTTATTGGCTGATGAAACAATATTGGAATAATGCTTATGGTTTTGAGGCGGCACAATCTATTATCGAATATTTTTTTGCTAATTCCAAAATAAATAAAATATTTTCCGGCGCACTCCATTTTAATATAGCTTCGCTAAAAATTCAGCAAAAATTGGGTTTTGTTAAATTAGGAACAACATCTTTATTTTGCCCCGCACAAAATAAATATGTAGAAAATATAGACACAATGCTAACGCGCGCAATTTATGAGAAAGTAAAAAATGAAATTTCTTGATCAGGTGAAAATATTTATTAAAAGCGGCAATGGCGGGGCGGGTGCTGTTTCATTTAGGCGTGAGGCTTATGTTGAATTTGGCGGCCCTGATGGCGGTAATGGTGGCAAGGGGGGCGATATTATTGTTGAGGCGGTTGAAGGGTTAAATACGCTTATTGATTATCGCTATCAACAACATTTTAAGGCGCAGACAGGTATGCACGGTATGGGAAAAAACCGCTCTGGCGCGGCAGGCAAAGATATTATTCTTAAAGTTCCGGTTGGAACGCAAATTTTTGAAGATGATAATAAAACAATAATTGCTGACTTAACCAAAATAGGACAAAGAGAAATATTATTAAGGGGGGGTAATGGTGGTTTTGGTAATGCCCATTTCAAAAGTTCAACAAATCAAGCTCCTCGCCATGCTAATCCCGGGCTTGAGGGAGAAGAAAAATGGATTTGGTTGCGCCTAAAATTAATTGCTGATGCCGGCCTTATTGGCTTACCCAATGCTGGTAAATCCACTTTTCTTTCGGTTGTCTCTGCCGCTAAGCCAAAAATTGCCGATTATCCATTTACTACCCTACATCCCAATCTTGGTGTTGTTTCAATTGGGGGGGAGGATTTTGTTTTAGCCGATATTCCCGGCCTTATTAAGGGTGCGCATAAGGGGGCAGGGATTGGAGATAGATTTTTAGGACATGTTGAGCGTTGTTCGGTCCTATTACATTTGATTGATATAATGAATGAAAATATTATTGATTCTTATAATATTATCCGTAAAGAACTTGCCGCATATGGTAATGGGCTAGAAAAAAAGAGTGAAATAATAATATTAAATAAAATTGATGCGCTAGGGGAAGGGGAAGCAAGAAAAAAACAAAAAATCCTACAGGATTATACAAAGAAGGAAATATTTTTAGCTTCTGGTGTAGGCCACAAAAATATAGATAAAATCCTTCAAAAAACCAATGAAAAAATAAAATCTCATAGAAAAAAAGAGCAAATTAATAAGCAAACAGAAGAAATAGTCAAATGGACACCCTAAACCCAATTGCAAAATATAAAAGGCTAGTAATAAAAATTGGCTCTTCCCTGCTTATTGATAAGGAAAGTTCGGTTTTGCGTGAAAAATGGTTGGATTCTCTGGCCAGTGATATTGCTGCTCTGAAAAGTGAAAATTATGAAATTATAATAGTTTCTTCGGGCGCAGTAATGTTGGGGCGGAAAATATTAAATTTGAACGCAAAGACTTTGCCGCTTGAACAATTACAGGCCGCTGCAAGTGTTGGGCAAATTTCTCTCTCCCAATATTGGAATGATGCTTTGGCAAAATATAATATTATTAGCGGGCAGATTTTATTAACGCCAAATATAACCGAACAGCGCCGCCTTTTTCTAAATGCTAAAACCACAATTTCCACCTTATTAAAACTTAGAGCTGTGCCTATTATCAATGAGAATGACAGCGTTGCTACTGCTGAAATTCGCTATGGTGATAATGATAGATTAAGCGCCCGTGTTGCCAGCATGGTTGAAGCGGATTGTCTAATTATTTTATCTGATGTTGATGGGCTTTATAATATGCCTCCAGAAAATAATAAAAATGCTAAACATATAGCAAAGATTGATAAAATCACCGATGAAATTGAAGCAATGGCTAAAGGTGCTGCCAGCCATTTATCGCGTGGGGGTATGATTACCAAAATTGAGGCGGCAAAACTTGCTACCCAAGCAGGCACTAATATGATTATTAGTAGTGGAACTAAGCCAAACCCAATTACTGCCTTGTTAAATGGTGCTAGACATAGTTTATTCGTTGCCAATCAAACTCATAGGGCGGCCAGAAAAAGATGGATTTTAGGTTCGCTTGAAGTGCTTGGCGAAATTCATATTGATGAGGGTGCAGCAAATGCACTAAAAAGAGGTAACTCGCTTTTACCAATCGGGGTTACTAAAATTGAGGGGAAATTTTCGCGCGGCGATGCGGTTTCCATAATTGCAGATGGCAAGGAAATTGCGCGTGGTTTAGCGGGCATGGATAATGAGGAGGCAAACCTTGCTAAGGGTAAAAAAAGCGAGGCTATAATTGGGCTTTTTGGGGCAAAAAATCGTACCGAATTAGTGCATGCCGATAATTTAGTATTATTTTTGGAAGATGATAAAGAAAATAGAAGAGAAAATTATGAATGAAATTAATATTAATTCACTAATGGCTGACATTGGTGAGCGCGCTAAAAATGCCGCAAAAATTCTTGCAACTGCCAGCACAAAGCAAAAAAATCTTGCGCTAAATATGGCTGCTGATGAGCTGGTAAATTCAAAAGATAAAATTTTGCAGGCAAATGAAAAAGATATGAAAAATGGTAGAGAGAAAAATTTGTCTACCGCTTTGCTGGATAGGTTGATGCTAGATGAAAAGCGGATTAATTCAATTGCAAATAGCTTAAAACAAATAGCAAAATTAGATGATCCAATCGGCAAAATAATTGCTAAATGGAGTGTGCCTTCAGGTTTGACTATTGAAAGGGTAAGAACGCCGCTTGGAGTAATTGGCATAATTTATGAGAGCCGTCCCAATGTTACTGCCGATGCGGGCGCTCTTTGCCTTAAATCGGGTAATGCCGCAATTTTACGAGGGGGGTCGGATAGCTTTTTTTCTTCAACTGCTATTCATAAGGCTTTGATTAAAGGGTTAAAAGAGGCTGGCCTGCCTGAAGATGTGGTGCAATTAGTAACAACCACCGAGCGCGAAGCAGTTGGGCATATGTTAAGCGGGTTAAATGGTAATATTGATGTAATTGTGCCGCGTGGTGGCTCAGGATTAGTCGCCAGAGTGCAAAAAGAAGCGCGTGTTCCCGTATTTTCACATCTTGAGGGCATATGTCATCTTTATATTCATGAAAGTGCAAAATTAAATATGGCAGTGCAAATTGCGTTAAATTCCAAAATGCGTCGCACCGGAATTTGTGGGGCGGCCGAAACTCTTTTAATTGATGAAGCCCTTATAAATACTCATTTAGAGCCAATTTGCAATTCGCTAATAGAGGCGGGCTGCGAAATAAGGGGCGATGAGAGGGTAGTAAAAATAATTCCCCAATCTAAAGAAGCAAATGAATTGGATTGGTCAACAGAATATCTTGACGCGATAATTTCGGTAAAAATTGTCAGTGGGGTTGAGGCGGCAATTTCGCATATAAATAAATATTCCTCCGGCCATACTGAAAGCATAGTGGCCGAAGATAATAAAGCGGTTGAAAAATTTTTCAAAAATATTGATAGCGCCATTTTAATGCATAATGCTTCAACTCAATTTGCTGATGGGGGTGAATTTGGTATGGGGGCAGAAATTGGTATTGCTACCGGAAAAATGCATGCGCGTGGGCCAGTCGGGGTTGAGCAATTAACCAGCTTCAAATATTTAGTGCATGGCTCAGGGCAAGTTCGCCCCAGATAAGCGTGCTTTATAGGCGGGTGCGTCAATAATATCGATAATATATGTGAGAAGAATTTTGCGCCAAAATGCAAAGCTAAATAATTTTTATAAATTGCCCTATTCAACCCCCAATATGCGTATAGGATTGTTGGGGGGCAGTTTTAACCCTGCGCATGAGGGACATATGTTAATTTCTGAGCAGGTAAGAAAAAGGCTTAATCTTGATATTGTCTGGTGGCTATTTACGCCAGGCAATCCCCTAAAAAAGAATGATAATTTGGCTTCTTTGAACGAAAGAATATCATATGCAGAAAATTTGATAAAATCACCAAATATTCGCCTAACCGCCTTTGAAGCAAAATATGGATTTAATTATAGTTATGACAGCCTTTCTTATTTACTCGATAAATTGGCAGATAGAAGATTTGTCTGGATTATGGGAAGCGATAATTTTTATAATTTTCATAAATGGTATCGCTGGCGCGATATAGCTAAATTATTGCCAATGGCAATTTATGCACGACCCGGAACAAATAGAAAAGCTCTATTTTCAAAAGCGGCAATAAATTTAAGAAATTTCCGACTTGCTCTGGGGAAAGAAAAATTACTTCCCAATAGCAAAGCTCCTTCTTGGATTTTTCTAAATGGGATTAGTTCCGCGCAATCATCAAGTAAAATCAGAGAAAAACAAAAATAGCTTCTTTACAAGATGGGTAAAAACTCCATATATTGGCGGTTAGTAGGATAGTATAACTATTGGGAATAAAATATATGATTAACGGGTATATCCCAATGCAGAGTGGTCTAAGTTAAATGGCCATTTCGCAGAATAAAAAAAGCGCCAGCAAAGAGAAAAAAACTATTGGTGCGAAAAATATTTCAGCCCTTCTGGTTGACATTGTGATTGAGAGCCTAAAGGATTCTAAGGCAGAAAATATTGTTTCTATTGATATTAGAGGTAAGTCTAGTCTTGCTGACTATATGATAATCGCTTCTGGTCGCTCTCACCGCCATGTTGGGGCAATTGCTGATCATTTATCCAAAGCTCTAAAGGATAATAAATTTCCCAAACCGCGCATAGAAGGTTTGCCCCATTGTGATTGGGTTTTGGTTGATGCGGGTGATGTTATTATTCATATATTTAGGCCGGAAGTGCGAGATTTTTATAATATTGAAAAAATTTGGTCAGCACAATTTGAAGGTGATGAAAATTAGATGAATATTGGCATTATTGCCGTTGGGCGTATGAAGGAGGGTGCCGAACAGATTTTACTTAGCCGTTATGGGGAGCGCGCAAAAAAAATCGGTAAACAAATAGGTTTAGACGGATTTAATATTATTGAAATAGCTGAAGCTAAAGCAAATAATAAGGAAAGGCGAAAAGAGCAGGAAGCTAAATTAATTTTAGCTAATATTAAGAAAAATGCAAAAATTATTGTTCTGTATGAGGGAGGCCAAAATATTAATTCTGCGCAATTTACGCAAAAAATAGCTGATTGGCGCGATGAGGGAGAAAAAGAACTTCAATTTATTATTGGCGGCCCCGATGGTCTTGATAAGATAATAATGGCAAAGGCTGATATGGTTTTATCCTTTTCTTCTCTAACCTGGCCGCATCAATTAGTGCGCATAATGTTGATGGAGCAACTTTATCGCTTAACAACAATTTTAACCAATCATCCTTATCATAAATAATATATGTAATTTGAATGAAATATTATCCTAGTTTAGATTGAATAAATGATTCGCCAAATATTGTTTGATAAACAAGTAGATTTTCCTCTCAATATCAGGGGTAGGGCTGCATTTTTTACGTTAATTTTATCTATTTTATTTTTCCTCATAATTCTTGTTTTTTTTCAATTTACCATTGCTCAAGAAGTAAATAATCAAAATGAACAAATTAAGGACAAGCCAATAAGTGGCGATATTTATGAACAAATAAGAGAAATTGAAAATTCAATAAAATTGAGCGAAGAACAAAATAAAAAACTTCGCAAAAAAATGGAAGAAATTTCCCGCAATAGAACCGAATTAACGGCCGAATTAATTGCCAGTGCACAAAGGGTGAAATTAGCAGAAATAGAGGTTAGTGCTATTGAAGAAAATTTGGCAAATTTATTGGCGCAGCAGAAAATCATTGAGAAAAGGCTAGATGGAACTAATGAGGATATTGCAAATATTTTGGCAGCTTTACAGCGTCTTGGGCGCTCCCCTGCGCCTGCACTTTTGATTGATCCAACTGATGCGCTAAGTTCGGCGCGTAGTGCTATGTTAATATCGGCAATTTTGCCCCAATTACATTTAGAAGCCCAAAATGTAAGAAAAGACCTACAAGAGCTAAATATTATACGGCAAAAAGCCTTTGATGAGGAGGATAAATTCCGCGCTAATTTAGAAATTCTGGCACAGGAACAATTGCGTATTGCCCTATTGATAGAAGCGCGCGAAAAAGAATTGGCTAGCTTAAAGCAGCAAATGGAGCAAGGGGCGATAAAAAAACAGCAATTATCTGAACAAGTAAAATCGCTTGAAGAATTAATCAAAAATAATAATGAACAACAAGGACAGCAAAATAATGCACAAAATGCCGTTAATTTACAGTCTTTAGAAGCACAAATGCCTCCATCAACGCCAAAAGAAATAGCTTTGGCTTACGCTAATCTAAAAAGAAGTTCGCCGGCAATTCCGTTTGAAAAATCCAAAGGCTATTTAGCCCTGCCCGCAGCAGGAGTAATAGTTAGTAAATTTGGTGATGATGATGGTTTTGCAGGAAAAAGCAAGGGAATTTCCATTGTAACGCGTGCGCAAGCCCAAGTCATAGCGCCAAATGATGGCTGGGTAGTTTATAAGGGACCATATTTAGATTATGGTCAAATTATTATCATGAATTTGGGTAATGATTACACAATCCTATTGGCGGGGATGGAAAAAACTAATGTGGAGCTTGGACAATTTGTCTTGCGCGGAGAACCAATTGGAATTATGGGGAGTAGAAATATTGCCAGAGCAATTATAAATAATAGTTCAATTTCGCGCCCAACGCTCTATGTTGAATTAAGAAAACAAGATATACCGTTCAATCCTAAGGAGTGGTGGGCGGATAAAGGTCAAATAAATCAAACTGGATAAAATATGCTATTTTTATTTCCGACTATGTCAAAATTTGCACAAATGAAAAAAATTTTCCTCTTTATTTTTTGCGCTTTAATATTTTTATTTCCCCCCATATTGGCAAATGCGCAATATAATGAGCAAACAGAAAATGAACCAATAGAGCGTCAGCAAGATGAAATATATGATGATTTAATATTATTTGGCGAAGTATTTGATAGAATCCGTGCCGAATATGTTGATGTTCCCGATGAAAAGGAGCTAATTCGCGCAGCAATTGAAGGAATGTTAACCTCGCTAGATCCTCATTCGGGCTATTTGACACCAGAAGCCTATGAAGAAATGATGCAGGATACTTCAGGCAAATTTGGCGGTTTGGGAATTCAGGTGACAATGGAGGATGGCTATGTAAAAATCGTCGCTCCAATTGATGATACGCCAGCCTTTAGAGCCGGACTTTTAGCCAATGATTTAATCACCGAACTAGATGGAAAATCCGTTAAGGGCATGACGCTAGATGAAGCAGTTTCAATAATGAAGGGAGATGTTGGCACAAAAATTGTTCTAACCGTTGTGCGTGAGGGAGTTGATGAACCGCTAAAATTTGAAATTATTCGCGATATTATTTCGGTTAGTGCGGTGCGCTGGTATGTAGAAAAAAATATTGGCATTTTACGCCTTAGCCAATTTTCTGCCCAAGCCTTTTCGGGTATAGAGGAAGGTATAAGGGGAATTTTTGCCGAACTTAATAATAATCCTCCCAAAGGGTTAATATTGGATCTTAGAAATAATCCGGGCGGTCTGGTAGATCAGGCGGTTGCTGTTGCCGATGCTTTTCTTGATAAGGGAGTTATTGTTTTAACTAGGGGAAGAAGTGAAAATGAAAGTGCCCGCTATGAAGCCAAACCTGATGAACTTGATCGTTTAATTGCAGATATTCCGCTCATTGTTTTGATTAATGGCGGTTCAGCTTCTGCTTCCGAAATTTTAGCCGGCGCCCTGCAAGATCAAAGGCGCGCAACCTTAATTGGTACCCGTTCATTTGGCAAAGGAACTGTGCAAAATATTATTTATTTAGGTGATGATGGAGCAATGCGCCTCACCACTTCGCGCTATTATACTCCAAGTAACCGTTCAATTCAGGCTTTGGGGATTAGTCCCGATATTGAAGTTTTCCAAAATGTTCCCGATGAATTAAAAGGCAAAGATACAATTGTTGGTGAGGCAGCGCTTGAGGGACATATAAATGGCGAGGAAGAAGAAGCAGAGGTTGGCTCTTCTGTTTATGTGCCAAGTGATGCAACAAAAGATACGCAATTAAATTATGCTATTGATTTAATTCTTGGGAATAAAAGCAATGAGGCTTTTCCACCAAAGAAGGAATAATAAATTGCCAGATATAACCAAATAAGCCAAATAATGCGAAGGTTTGATAAAATTAACGGTTTTAGAATATGAATCATACTGATGAATGAAGATTTAGACAAACCGTTGGGGCAAAAAAAGGCGAAAAATAGCGCCCAAACCGATAAAAAAGCCAGACCCAACCTTGCGCGTAGGGGTTGGAGGTCGCTGGTGCAATTTAGAAAGGGCCCATTGCCGTTAACCAGAATTTTATTGGCGCTATTTTTTGCTATTATTGCTTTAATTTTGGGCACAATTTATTTTGTTGAAGATGAAGATGGCGGACGTCCAAGCGCAATGGTAAAAATTGCCGAACGGCAATTAGAAGAGCAAAATATAACTCAGCCTCCTAGCCCAAAAATAGATGAAGAAAAACCCAAACCAGAACAAAATAGCGAACAAAATATTCAGATAGGGAATAATAATGTTACGATTATTAAGGTTGGTGATGATATTCCTGATAGTGATTCAGAGAATGTTGAAGTAAGTTCAACATCTATAAAAGCGTTAAATGATTTTGGCGTATTGCCAAACCTTATAGAGGAAACGCCAAATGGTCCAATTCCTATAATTGGGCAGGATGGAACAACGCCGTTTGCGGCTTATAAACGCCCCTCTATTAGTTTGCAAAATGCTGGTGATAAAAAATTAATTGCTATTATAATAACGGGTATTGGCCTTAGTGAAAGCGGCACGCTTAATGCGATAGAAAAATTGCCCGGCGCTATAAGTCTGGCATTTGCTCCCTATGGAAGAACCTTAAAAGCCACTAGTGCTGCTGCCAGAAATGACGGGCACGAAATTTTACTTTCCATTCCAATGGAACCATTTGATTATCCGGATAATGATCCAGGCCCGCAAACTTTACTCACCGACCAGCCAATAAGGGCAAATTTAGATAGATTATTCTGGTTAATGGCGCGAGTAGGGGGCTATGTTGGGGTTATAAATCATACGGGGGCTAAATTTACCGCCTCAGCCAAAGATTTTACGCCAATTATGGAAGAATTTGCCCTTCGCGGACTGGCCTATATTGATGATGGAACTTCTAATAGGTCTTTAGCAGCAAATTTGGCAATGAATAATAAAGTTCCCTTTGCTAGGGTGCAGGTGCAGATTGATAGAAATCTCTCAAAGAAAGGGATTTTGACACAATTAGCAGAACTAGAAAGATTATCCAATGAACAAGGTTATGCTATTGGTGTAGCGTCAGCCTTTCCCGTTTCAATAGAAACAATTGCAAAATGGAGTAAATCGCTTGAAGAGAAAAATATTGTTCTAGTGCCAATAAGCGCTTTGGTGAGGCGTCCTTAAATATGAATAGGGGACAAAAACGAAAAAAAGAGAATATTAAAAATTCACAACGCGAACTTATGCCCTATCGCGATAATGTAGCGTGTGTTGTTTTTAATACTAAGGGGAAGGTCTTTATCGGGAAAAGAAAGGGAGGCAAGGGGGCAAAGGGAGCTAAAATATGGCAATTTCCGCAAGGTGGAATTGATAAGGGTGAAGATGCGCTAGAAGCCGCTAAGCGCGAACTTTATGAAGAAACTTCAATTAAGAATATATCGCTAATTTCAACTATTTCTGATTGGATTTATTATGATATTCCCGATGAAATATTAGGCCTTGCGCTTAAGGGGAAATATCGTGGGCAAAGGCAGAAATGGTTTGCATTTTTATTTGAAGGGTTAGATGATGAAATAAATGTTGTTAACCCGGCTAATGGTCAGCATGGTTCTGAATTTTCTGATTGGCGTTGGGAAAAGTTAGAAAAAACACCAGAATTGACAATCCCCTTCAAAAAGCAGGCATATTTAAGGGTTGTGTCTGAATTTGCGCATATTGCCAAAATGTTGCGGGAAAAAAATGCAAAAAAAACTGTCGCAAAAAAATTAAAGGCAAAACATATTGCTATTTGGGTTAAATTAAGAGCTATGCTCTTTCCTGAATATAGCAAAAATAAGCTACAACAAGAATGTAAAAAGATTTTAATGGATAAAAAACAAGCAGCTTTTGGCCTATTTGATGGAGATTTATTAGTCGGGTTTGCCGAAATTAGTCAAAGAACAATAGGCGATGGCAAACAAATAGCACCAATTGCTTGGCTTGAAGCTATTTATCTTGAAAAAGAATATCGGCATAAGGGTTTAAGCAAAAAATTGCTCAAAAAATGTGAAAAATGGGCAAAAAGACATAAATTATCTAAATTAGGTTCAGATACGCAATTAACAAATAATATTTCTATAAAAGCGCATAAAAAATGGGGCTTTAAGGAAATGAGCAAAGAAGTAATTTTTATTAAAAAATTACAATAATGGGGCTAATTGGCCTATGGGGAACAGGCCGGAATAAATTGTTCCATCCCTCAAATTTATATTTTGCGAATAGGAGCCATTTTCATTTTGTGAGCCAAAAATAATTGGCTGTATGTCGGGGGGGAAATTGGGAGCGATTAGTTCAACAATATTATTTGAATTTATTGCTAATGCTCCACTGAGATAACCATTTTCATCAAGACCAATATTTCCTTTAACAGAAAATTCTTTATTTTCTTCTTTCCCTGTAAATTGCGATATAATTAATTTGCCATTATTTTGCTGCCATTTTTTTATTAGCGCATTATTTGCCCAAGCGCGAATATCTGTTTCTAAATTTGTGATTTGTGCATTTAGTAATAATTGAGCATTTTCAATTTGGAAATTAGCAAAATTTATTTCATCTATATTGGCGGTTATATCAATTTTATTTAGAATATTAGATGTGCTGCTAGATTCACCATCATTAGCCATAAATATATCAATATTTTTTGCATCCAAAATTAAATATTCACCAAATAATTTATCAATATAGGCAAAATCTTCTCCCTTAATTTTTATATTTTGTAAATGCCAGCCATTTAGGGCAATATTTATTGTTAAATTAGTCCAGCGAAATTCCTGTTTACTGGCAAAAAATGCGTTTGAATATGAAAGTGGCGATTTGGCGATAATTTTCGCTTTAAGGGGAGAAAAAAACGAATATTTAATCGTTAAATTGGCTAATTGGAAATTTTTATCACCATCAATAAATTGTCCATTTTCACACTCAATATTAAAGGAAAATGGAAAGCCTTTAACCTTGATTTGTGCACAATTTATTTTGTCTTGAAATTCATCCTCTATATTTTTTATTTTACCCATTTTTGCGTTAAGAACATTATTTTGAAGATAGTTTTTTACAAGAAAATTACTTGCAAAAAACCACACCCCGCTCCAAAGAAGGGCGATAATTATTAATGGAATGAGCAAAATAATGGCGAATCGTTTCATTATTAACTTATTACGCATAAAATTGTCTAAACAACAGGCTTTGTGATATTTGCCATAGGTAAAACTTAAAATAATGTGGAATAATTAGTGTTTAATAAATGAAACGAGAAAATTCATATTGGGTATTTGGCTATGGCTCGCTTATTTGGCGTCCTGGTTTTGAATATATAAGTGAATCTAATGCCATATTATATGGAGCGCATCGATGTTTATGTATTTTTTCGCACCATCATCGCGGTACAAAAGAAAATCCCGGCCTGGTTTTTGGTCTAAAGCGGGGGGGATCATGTTTTGGCAAAGCATTTCAGGTTGAAGCTGATAAATGGGAGAAAACTATTGAATATTTACGTAAAAGAGAGCAGGTTAGCAAAGTTTATAAAGAGAGCATTAGAGCAATTAAACTAAGTTCAGGGCAAAAAACTTACGCCCTTACCTATCTGGCCGATGAAAAACATGAGCAATTTGCCGGCGAACAAAATATAAAGACGCAAATGGAGCTAATAAGGAAAGCGCGCGGAAAAGGCGGGACAAATATTGAATATGTGATAAATACTGCCATATTTTTACGAAAAATGAATATTAGAGATAAAAAGCTGGAAGAACTACTTAGACTATTAGGAGAATAATTTTATTTTTGCCAATTTTGACCCCTTAATTAGCTGCCCCTTTTCAATATCCCAGATTATATTCATTTTTGTTATATCATCACTATTATCTTTAAGCCGCAAAACATTATCGGCAACTATTATCGCTTCTCTAAAACGTTCTCTACTATATTCATTTGCGATTAAATCGGCAGCCGTTCCGACCCAAAAGGGCTGACCTTTGCTAAGAATAATATATATATCTTGTTCTAAAAGCGCAAAATCTGCCAATTTTTCCCTTATTAGCCGATAAATTTTCCCCGAGCGGCCACGCCAATTTACACTATTGTCCAAGCCACTATATTCAGATCTTATTTGCTTAAGATCTAAAGGATAATTTGTTAATTGAGAATGGTTAGCCATAGAGAGCCTCTTATCTTTAGAACAAACATAGAACAAATTCCATGTCCTGTCAAATTAAATTTAACAAAAATTCGAGCTCCCAACTATATCTATGGCTATAAACAAAGAAAATGTCAATATATAGTATAATTTTTATTTTTCTGAGTCTTTTTTGCAACAATCACATATCATATATATTAAAGAATTTTATTTTCTTTTTTTACTGATTAATATAAGGAACATATATTTATTTCCATCTAATAAAATGCAAAGAATCAAATCAGAACTTTTAATGCCGGCAGGCAATTTACGTAAATTAAAAATGGCGGTGCTTTATGGCGCTGATGCCGTTTATCTTGGCACGCCTGATATGTCTTTACGCACTAAATCCCAATTCTCATTAGAAGAAGTGATTGAGGGGGTAAAATTTTGTCATAAGCATAATAAGCGCGCCTATTTAACGCTAAATCTTTTTAGCCATAATAAAGATGTGGCAAAATTAGACGAATATATAAAAACCATAAAAAGGATTAATCCTGATGGGCTAATAGTTGCCGATCCGGGTATTTTTGAATATGTAAAACAACATGCTAAAAATATTCCGCTGCATATTTCAACTCAAGCTAATATTACCTCTTATCTTTCGGTTCAATTCTGGCAAAAAATGGGAGCGGATTTATGCGTTTTAGCGCGCGAAGTTTCTTTTGCTGAATTAAAAGAAATAAGAGAACAATGCCCCGATATAAAATTAGAAGCCTTTATTCATGGCGCTATGTGTATGACATATTCGGGGCGCTGTTTATTATCTAATTTTATGGCGGAGCGTGGTGCTAATCAGGGCAATTGCGCAAATTCTTGCCGCTGGAATTATAAATTACATGTGCGCTTAAAGGACGGCACAATTGAGGAATTAGCAATAGATGAAAATAATAAGGATATGTTTGAATTTTTGCTGGAAGAAGGCTGCCGCCCCGGCGAACTTATGCCAATAGAGGAAGATGAACGCGGCTCATATATATTAAATTCCAAAGATCTTTGCTTGATGCCAAAATTAGATGAATATCTAAAAATAGGCATAGATAGTCTGAAGGTTGAGGGAAGGGGCAAGAGCGAATATTATGTAGCAATTGTTGCTAGAGCTTACCGTTTAGCGATTGATGATTATTATAAAGATCCCAAAAATTGGTCGCCAGAGCCTTATTTAGAAGAATTAAGAACGGTTGGTAATCGTGGTTTTACATTAGCTTTTCATGATGGACGCTTAACCAATTATGCGCATAATTATGAAAATACCGCTTCTCTTGCCCTTTGGGAATATGCTGGCTTTATAAAGGAAGTAACAAAAGATGCATTTTTGGTTGAAGTAAAAAATAAATTAGAGCCGGGTGATGTGTTGGAATTTATTCCGCCAATGAAAAGAGAAGGGGTTTTATTGCGCGCCTATCAATATGAAGAGGCAAAAAGCGGCAAAATAAAGCAAATTGTGCAAGGGGGCGATAAAAGCATAATCCGCTTTGCTTTTTCTTTATTTGATCATGAGGATATAGATGAACTTAAAGCAAAATTCCCGCCCCTTTCCATCATAAGGAAAGAAAAAGCCCTAACTAATGAACAATGGGAGCGAATAAAATTTGATAAATTAGCGCAAAAATTAGAGCTGGAGGGCGATTTTACTAATGAAAAATATAAAAAACAGCGCGATAATTTAGTAAATTCCATGAGTGAAGAAGATTTTGCCCGCCGCTTTAAGACCAATAGGGTCGGAACAAAGGGTTGTTGTGCGCGTGGCTGTAATGGCTGCTTGCCTTTTTGGCAAGATAAGGCTTATGAAAGAGCAAGAGAAATTTTGTTAAAACGCAAAATGGGTGAACAATTAAGCAAAAGCGAAGCAAAAATATTGCGCGCTGACTAGGAAATATAGCAAAATGATAAATAAAAAGAACTTAAAAAAATTAGCAAAATTAGCCATTAAAACCGGTGTTAACCTACAAAAGGGGCAAGATTTAATCATATCCGCTCCCATTGAAGCGCTTCCCCTAGTGCGTGAAGTCACTAAACAAGCTTATAAGGCGGGGGCGGGCTTGGTTAATTGTTTTTTTAATGATGAAAAAATGCAAATTTTGCGTTATAAATATGCTTTTGACGAAAGTTTTGATAAAGCCCCTACTTGGCTTTTTGAGGCAATGGCAAAGGCTTTTGATGAAAATACTGCCCGCCTTGCAATCATTGGTGATAATCCAAATTTATTGGCAAATGAAGATCCTATAAAAATAGGGCGCGCCAATAAGGCTTTATCAAAGGCTGGAACGCCGGTAAGAGAGCGTATCACCGCTTTTAATATCAATTGGAATATTATTGCCTATCCTACTGCTGATTGGGCAAAATTAGTATTTCCTAATGAAACAAAAAAAATGGCGGTTAAAAAATTGGCTGATGCAATTTTTAGCGCTTCTTACGCTGATCTTGATGACCCAATAGCTAAATGGGAACAGCATAATAAAAAGCTTGCCAAAAAAACCAAATGGTTAAATGAGCAAAATTTTGCCTTTTTACATTTTAAGGCTGAAGGAACAGATCTAAAGGTGGGTTTAGCAGAAGAGCATGAATGGGCAGGGGGCGCGGCAATGGCAAAAAATGGCGTTATTTGTAATGCGAATATCCCTAGTGAAGAAGTTTTTACTACTCCGCATGCACAAAGGGTTGAAGGCTATGTAAGTTCAACCAAGCCGCTTTCTCATCATGGCACTTTGATTAAAGATATTAAGGTAAGCTTTAAGGAGGGTAAAATAGTTAAAGCAAACGCTAAAGAGGGCGAAGAGGTTTTATTAAAAGTGTTGGATATTGATGAAGGGGCTAGACGTTTGGGCGAGGTTGCGCTTGTGCCTCATTCATCTCCTATTTCAAAATCTAACATTCTTTTTTATAATACATTATTTGATGAAAATGCTTCTTGTCATATTGCTTTGGGGCAATGTTATTCTAAATGTTTTAAGAATGGCTCTGACCTAAGCAAGGAACAGATAGCAAAACAAGGTGGCAATAGTTCAGCTATTCATATAGATTGGATGATTGGCTCAGATAAGATGGATATTGACGGGATAAAACAAAATGGCGAGATTGTGCCTATATTTCGTCAGGGCGAATGGGCTTAGGGGCTAAAATCTCTTGCTATGAGGCTAGCTAGCTTATATGGCTGGTTAGCTTGAAATATGTCCAGAAGCAAAATGTAAATAGTCGTTCGTGAAGATTTATCGTTCAGAAGTCAGAAATTGCAAAATATTCATATTCAAATTGCAATAAAACTACACATAAATGCGAATGCAACAGTAAAACTTATGAAATAGTTGGTTCTATCTTTCCACCTCTTCACCAAATTGGAACTAGTACTCTCTGCCCTCCGCCTTCTGATTTCCGTAAATATCAATATATTAAAAATTCTTCACGGAAAACTAATTAAGTAACAATTTTATCGCCATAATAATTGAAATTATGACAATTAAAGGCTTTATAAATTTTGCTCCATATTTTATGCCGATAGTTGCACCTAATCTTGCGCCAATAATTTGCCCGACCATCATAATAAGTGCAGCCGGCCAAACCACATCTCCAGCGGGAATAAATAAAAATAGAGCGGCCAGATTTGAAATAAAATTTAAGACTTTGCCATTTGCCGTTGCCCTTAATACGCCAAAGCCAAATAACACAACAAAGCCAATAGTAAAAAATGAACCTGTGCCGGGACCAAAAATCCCATCATAAAAGCCGATAAAAAAACCCAAAATTGGTGCAAAATAATAATAATTAAACCGCGCCCTTTTATCTTTATCACCAAGATCTGGCGCTAATAAAAAATAAAGCGCAATAATAATTAACGCCAAAGGAATGGCTATTTTCAATATTGTCAGATCAATTTTCTTGATAATGAAAGCACCTAAAAATGCCCCTATAAATGTAGTAAGAATAGCAAAAATAATGGCTCTTAATTTAATAAAACCAGAGCGCCAATATGTATAAGAAGCAATTAGAGTGCCAATAATGCTTTGCATTTTATTGGTTGCGATTGCCCCAACGGGCGATAGGCCAGCTGCCATAAGACTAGGTAGAGCAATTAATCCCCCTCCCCCCGCAACAGCATCAACAAAGCCCGCTATCATACCAATAAGAGCCAAAAAGGCCAATATTTCTATTTCAAACACTATTTTTCCATTATGCCAATTGCATCAAGAATTTGTGCTATTGCCATCCTTTTTGCAGGGGTCCATTCAGATGATTTAGAAATAATTAAATTGGCCTCACTTTGTAAAATTATTCCATTTTCTAAAATGCGCAGCCCATTGGCTTTAAGGGTTGAACCGGTTGAACTTATATCTACAATTAAATCTGCAACTCCTGAAGCGGGTGCCGCTTCTGTCGCCCCAACAGATTGCACAATACGATATTGGGCAATTCCATGTTCGGCCAGAAATTTACGTGTCAAATTGACATATTTTGTTGCAATTCTTAACCAGCGCCCGTGTTTTACCCGAAAATCAGAAGCCACATCAAACAAATCATGCATATGGGTTACATCTATCCAACCATCAGGGACAGCCAAAACAACATCTGCTCGCCCAAAGCCCAACTCACACGCTAATACTACAGAATTAATCGCATTTTCGGCCGTTTCATGGATTAAATCAACTCCCGTTATGCCAATATCAATATTTCCCTTTACCAATTCGCGCGCTATTTCCCCTGCCGGTAAAAAACGCACCAATATATCATCAAAGCCCGTTAGCTCCCCACTATAAGAGCGCGCCCCTCCAGCCCTTTTTATTTCCATTCCGGCTTCCAAAAATATTTTTCTTGATTGTTCTTCAAGCCTACCTTTAGAGGGAATTGCTAATATTATTTTATCCATTAGCCTAAACCCTTATAAATTCTTCTGTTTTATCAAAATTATTAAGCGCATTAAGCCTATTAACCCAAACCGAACAACCAGTAGCGTTAATTTGTTTGTCTGCGCCCAGACGCTCAAGCAAGCGATTATATTCACCGCCTGAAGCCAGAATTTTATTTTCTTTGCTAATTTGGAAAACTATTCCCGTATAATAGTCAAGGCGGGCGGAAAAACCGGCATCAAAAATTATATTTTCAGGTGAAAAATTATCTTTTAATTTTTCAATATGGTTTTTTATACGAAAAAGAGATTTTTCAATATTTATATTATTTTGCTTGGCCAAATATTCAATATCCAATAATGTTTTTTGCGCTTCTCCCCTTATATTCAGATAGTTTTGTAACAAGAAGACAATCTCCTTTGGCACTTTTGAATTAGCTAATTCTTGTTTTTCAATATAGCGCGCAGCAATTTCCTCTGGCGTGCGTGAAGCAGAAAGAGAAATCCCTCCATTTAACATTTGCTCAGAAACGACCCTGATTAATTCTTCTTTTTTCCAAGGCAATGAGCCGGCATTTATTTGCTGTGGGTCAGCTAGCCTTTCTAATAATTTATTTATTATTTCTTTTTGTCCGAAACGGTGTAAAATTCTTGGCCGCCAAACTTTTGGAATATTAATTTGCGTCAAAATATCTGCAAATAATTCTACTGAACCCAGACGAATTACTGGTTTAATATTATAAATTTTTATCGCCTCTAAGGCAAAGGTAAAAATTTGGGTTAAACTATCGTCCTGATTTTCCTGATTTAATAATTCCAAGCCGGCTTGGATAAATTCTTTTGGACCATTTTCATGTTGGCGAAATATCGGCCCTAAATAACCGTAAGCAGCGCTATTTTTATTTTCCTGTAAAAATTTTTTGGCAATAGCAAGGGTAAATTCCGGCCTTAAACAATATTCAACATTATTAGCCCCACTGGTAAGTAATAATTTACGTCCAAACTCTTCTCCAGCCAGCTCAAAAAACATATTGGCTTCCAACAAAATTGGCACATTGATTAATTCTGCCCTCATTGCTAGTAAATTATTGAGCAAATTAAGTTTGTCAGTTTGCTGCATCATTCGCCCCGCGATAATAGACCCTTATTGCCGGTAGTTCTTTGATTTTTTCAACCATTTCAGAGCGTTTTACTTCAAATTGACCGGGTCTTTTACTTTTCCAAATTTTATTATCCTTTATATTTTTTGATGCCTCTTTACCTGCTATAAGGTCTTTTATTTGAACGGTTCCCTTATTAAATTCATCTGAGCCGGCAATTATGGCGGCGGGACAATTGCGCCTATCAGCATATTGCAACTGTTTGCCAAAATTTTTCGGGTTGCCCTGATATAGTTCGGCGCGAATGCCGGCCTCGCGCAGTTCTGTTACCATTTTCTGATATTCGCTAATGCGGGTTTTATCCATCACGCAGACAATAATCGGCGCGGGCATTTCGTTATTTTCTAGTTTGCCGAGATTTTTTAGTGCCGTTAACAGGCGCGAAACGCCAATGGAAAATCCGGTTGCTGGCACCGTTTGACCGGTAAAGCGTTTTATTAAACCATCATAACGCCCACCGCCACCAACCGAGCCAAATTGCACCTTCTGCCCCTTCTCATTGGTTACATCAAATAAAAGCTCGGCTTCATAAACCATGCCGGTATAATACTCCAACCCTCTAACACATGAAGGGTCAATTTTTATGCGGTTTTCATCATAACCTGCCCCTATAACTAATTGCTGCAAATTTTCTAATTCGCTAATTCCATCAATATTATTTTGCTCAGCCCCATTAAGATAATCTATGACGCTTTTTGATTGCGCTTCATTTAGCCCAGCACCCTTAGTAAAATCTCCGCTCTCATCTTTTCGCCCCTCACCAAGCAAAAGTTTTATGCCTTCAATACCAAATTTATCCAACTTATCAATCGCTCTAAGCACACTTAGTTTTTGTTCCTCATCAATAACCCCTATCGCCTCAAGCACCCCGTCTAAAACTTTGCGATTATTAACGCGAATAACATAATCACCTTTCTTTATGCCCAAAGCCTCCATCGTATCCGCCATCATCATGCATATTTCTGCATCTGCCGAAATATTTGGCGCACCAACAATGTCGGCATCAAATTGCATAAATTGACGAAACCTTCCAGGTCCCGGCTTTTCATTACGAAACACCCAGCCTTGTCTATAGGTTCTATAGGGGAAATTTATTTCATTGATATTTTGCGCTACATGACGTGCCAAAGGAGCGGTCAAATCATATCTTAGGCTTAGCCATTGTTCATCTTCATCTTGTAAAGAGAACACACCCGCATTTGGTCTATCTTCATCGGGCAAAAATTTACCTAAAGCGTCACTATATTCTAAAAATGGGGTTTCTATAGGGTCAAAACCATAAAGTTCAAAAACTTTATGGATTTTAGCCATCATATCATTAGTAGCGCGAATATCATCGGCTAAGCGATCATTAAAGCCACGCACCAACCTTGCTTTTGCTTTTTGTTTTTTTTGTTTTTTTGCCATTTTTCAGCCCAAAATTATTTGTCTTTCCCTAAACCAAACTTTTCCTTTGGGCAAGCGGGGTTTTGTTGCGAAAGAAAGTAAATTTAATTTTTGCAGCTAAATTTGCCAGATATATTATTTAGGGGCGAATGAATTTTTTACGCATTTTTTCAACCCTTTCACGACAAAAACATGTTTCTACATGATCATTAACTAGACCCATAGCTTGCATAAAAGCATAGGCGGTTGTTGGGCCAAAAAATTTCCAGCCGCGTTTTTTCATATCTTTTGCTAATTGGATAGATTTTTCATTTTTTGCAATTTTACGTAAATTTTCCCAACTAAAATCGGTCGGTCTTTCATCTATATTCGGCTCAAAACGCCAAAAATATTTACCCAAAGAGCCAAATTCCTCAACTAGCTCTATTGCGCGATTAGCATTATTAATTGTTGCCTCTATTTTCCCACGATGGCGAACAATATTCTTATTTTGCATTAGGCGCTCTATATCATTTTTATCAAATTTGGCTATTTTGTTAAAATCAAATTGCAGGAAAGCCGCGCGAAAATTTTCTCTTTTTCTTAAAATTGTCAGCCAAGATAAGCCCGCCTGAAAAGCTTCAAGAGAAATTTTTTCAAATAGTTTAATATCATTTTTAACGGGATATCCCCATTCATTATCGTGATAATCCTCATATTGTTTATCACCAACCCCCCAGGGGCATCTTTGTTGCTCTGACACCATTAATCCTTAACTTTGCTTAAACCATAAAAATATGTAAAAAATTTACTAATTTTCTTCACCCGTTCTTTTCCATTTTTTGTAACCATAATGTCAATGGGGGATTTTAACCCTATTTGCAAATAATTTGTGAGTATTAATATGTTAAGTCTTTATAAATTTGCTCTTATTGGCAAGAAAATATTTTTCCTTATTGCTATTTATTTATTTTTACCCCTTGCTAGTTTTGCCAATGGCAATAATATTTATTACCCCCCGCCCGTTGGCATGAATATAACAACTGGCACACCAACAAATGGCTTAACATTAAAAATCACAAAAAATGTGCATCCAAAATATTTTCGCCAAATTGTGCCATATAAGACAAACCAGCCAGTTGGCACAATTATTGTAGATACAAAGCAAAAATTTCTCTATTTAGTGCTGAAAAATGGCTATGCTATGCGCTATGGGGTTGGGGTTGGGCGCCCTGGTTTTGAATGGAGCGGCACCCATAGAATAAGCGCCAAGAAAAAATGGCCTAGCTGGACGCCCCCTGCGGAAATGCGCGCACGCCAACCCGAATTGCCAAAATTTATGCCCGGCGGAATTGATAATCCGCTTGGAGCAAGAGCCCTTTATATAGGCTCAACCCTTTATCGTGTGCACGGAACAAGAGAAGCCTGGTCAATAGGTAGAAATGTTTCTTCTGGTTGTATACGTTTAATGAATATGGATGTAATAGATCTTTATAATCGCGTGCGGGTTGGAGCAAAAATTATCGTGCTTTAATCGGCAAAGAAAATATCCCTTAGCCCCTCCCTATAGGTAGGGAATAAAAGCTCCATATTAAGCGCCTTTTTGATTGCCCTATTAGAAACCCTTTTATTATCATTATAAAAGGAGCGCGCCATTTCACTCATATCTGCCTTATCAAAATCAATTTTTTTAGGAGGCTCAATATTTGCCAGTTTGGCAGCAAAATCAACTATATTTTCGGGCGGGGCGGGTTCATTATCGCAAAGATTATAGGTGCCACTTAATAAAGATTTAGCCGCAAGAGAGGTAGTTCTGCCAATATCTTTTACATGGATACGATTAAAAACCTGCCCTTTCTTAATGATAGATCTTGCCGTGCCATTTTTTAATTTGTCAAAAACTGAGCGATTTTTTCCATATATTCCTGCCAAACGCAAAATCAGCAATTTAATTTTATTTTTATTTGCAAAATTACGCCATTTATCTTCTATCGCTAAGCGCAAAATTGATCTGGGATTTTTTGGCTGGCAAAGCGCCCTTTCATCTATCCATTTTCCATCATGATTGCCATAAACCCCAATGGTTGAATAATAACAAATCCACCGTAAATTACTGCTATTTTGCAAATGTCCATATAAGGAATTATAGATAATATCGCCCTGTTTAGTTGGGGCAACAGAGTGAATTATATGCGTAGCAAGTGAGATTTCTTCTTTTAATTCATCGCTAATTTTACCATTAGCGAAAAAAATGGGAAAAATATTTTGCCGCTTTAATTTTTCAATATGTTCACTTTGTCTAATTGTTGCAGAAATTTTTTCAATATTAGAAAAATTATCCTGCATATAGCGCGCTGTAGCTTTAGCGCTAAAACCAAAACCAAAAAATAAAATCCGCATTTTTTGCTTATTATCCACTAATATTCCATTCATTTACCACTTGCTCATCTTTTTCATTCTTAAGATAAAATTGCCTCATAGCTAAAAATTCTTCTCTTTCTTCCAAACGATAAAGCGCCCAAACCGCCATTGCCCTAACTAAGGGCGAATCATCTGTTAGATGAAATTTTATTTGTGCCAATAGAGTTTTATCCTCACTATTTCCCGCGCAAATTAGCACATTACGCAAAAAACGCTTAATACCGAGCCGTTTTATTGGTGAGCGGGTGAAAAAAGCGCGAAATTTTTTGTCATCAAAACTTAAAAATTGTGCAATTTCAGGAGCAATCAATTCTTCTCTGGCCTGTAATTTTATTTCAGATGTAGATTTAGCAAATTTATTCCAAGGGCAAATAGCGATACAATCATCACAACCAAAAATACGATTACCCATCAAAATACGAAATTCTAATGGAATATGCCCCTTATGTTCATTATTATAATAAGCAAGACATTTTCTTGCATCCAGCACATAGGGTCTAATAAAGGCATTTGTAGGACAAATAGTTAAACATTTTTCACAACTACCGCATCTTTCCTGCTGTTCCTTGCTTTTTGGCAGGTCAATATTTGTGTAAATAACCCCTAAAAATAAATAAGACCCGCTTTTTCTAGAAACTATAACACTATGTTTGCCCATCCAGCCAATAGATGCTTTTTGCGCTAAGGCCTTTTCCATAACCGGAGCCGTGTCAACAAATATTTTTACCTTTGCTTCCTTTTGCTCCTCTATTCCCTTTGCCGATGATAAAATTGAAGCCAATTCCTTTAAGCGCCCCTTTATTATATCATGATAATCACGATTTAATGCATAAGAAGAAATAAAGGCTCTATTTTTCTTCTTTAACAACTTAAAAATATCTATGTTAGGAGCATAATTTAATCCAACCACAATTATGGATTTAACTTCAGGCCAAAGAATTTTAGGAAATGCACGCCTTTTTGGTCTGTCACTAAGCCAATTCATTTGCGCGTGCCAGCCATTTTTTATACTATTTTGCAAATGAGAATAATTATTTTTTACAGCCCCAGCATCCATTATGCCGAACTCCGTAAAGCCCAGCTTTGTTGCTCTCTCCCTTAATTTTACTAATAATTTCTCCCTAGTTAATTGTTTCAAAAATCCAAATCCGCATAATGGCTAGAAGGTTTTAATCTGGCATATTTATCTTTTAATATTGCCCGAAAAGCAGGGCGCGATTTTATAGCAGAATACCAATTTTTCAATTCACTATTTTCAACCCAGACAATTTCACCCAAATAATCCAGCACCGAAATATGCGCGCTAAGGGCAAAATCGGCAAGACTAAGATAATTGCCAATCAGCCAGGTCCTATCGGATAATAAATAATTAAAATATTTTTCATGTTGCTTTAGATTTATTTTTGCTGCCCGCAAAATGGCTGGGTCTGGACTACCTATCTTTTGCTCACTTTTTGCTATTTTTTCTTCTAAAATATAATTGCTCACCTCATCATTAAATTTCCCCATTATCCAATCATAAAGCCGCCATATATCCGCCCGTAATTTTGCATTTTTTGCAATTAGCGGATTATTTTCCAAAGCGT
This sequence comes from Hyphomicrobiales bacterium, assembly GCA_015490455.1. Classification (GTDB taxonomy): domain Bacteria; phylum Pseudomonadota; class Alphaproteobacteria; order Rhizobiales; family Devosiaceae; genus S141-66. The sequence continues at coordinate 2,163 of WFXU01000064.1, read as the reverse complement.
AATTTTCTTCAATATGTTGCACTATTGCCAATGGCCCAATAATGGGAGAAATCCTATCATTTAGTAATATTGGTAAGAAGGCCGCATTATCAATTTCATCAAGATTTTTTGTGCGCTTCCAGTTGCTGGCTTCTTCTAGCGAAAAATCTATCGCATATTCATGTAGGATTAAGCGAATTAATCTTGATGCAGGATCTAACTTATGGTGTAGCAATTTTAACATTTTCTTAGTTCAACCTATTGAATAATGATTATAGCGCTTTGAGCCAAAAAGAGCTAGAAGCGCTTTTATAATGCACGGTTTTTAAGGATGTAATTAATATGGATCAAGGAATTTTTGTTCCCCTAATGTTGGGTATTATTGAAGGGCTGACCGAGTTTTTGCCTGTCTCCTCAACCGCGCATTTATTACTGGCTGGGCATTTTTTTGCCATTAAACAGCCCGCAACCTTTGTGGTACTTATTCAATTGGGCGCAATTTTGGCAATTATAACAATTTATTTCAGAAAATTATTTCAGCTCATAAAGGACGCGCTAAGAGGAAAAAAGGGAGCTTGGCTATTTGTGCTCAATGTTGGTTTAGCCTCCATTCCAGCGGCATTGGCAGGGGTTTTAGCGCGTGACTTTATTCAAACCATTATTTATGAAAGCGTTTTGGTAATTTCTATTATGCTGATTTTAGGAGGTATTGTTCTGTTAATTGTTGATAGAATGAAATTAAAGGTTCGCTATAGAGATATTTATACTTACCCTTGGCATCTTGCCCTGATAATTGGGCTTTTTCAAATGTTGGCACTCATTCCCGGCGTTTCACGTTCGGGCGCAACAATAGTGGGCTCATTATTATTTGGCACAGATAAACGTTCGGCCGCTGAATTTACCTTTTTTATCGCTTTACCAATTATGGGGGGAGCCTTTATTTATGATTTTTATAAAAGCCGCGATATTATTTTGAACTCATCCGTTGGAGTTGATATTGCAATAGGATTTGTCGCCTCATTTATTGTTGGGGCTATGGTTGTTAGATATTTATTGGATTTTGTCTCAAAATATGGGTTTAAATATTTTGCTTATTGGCGGATAATTATTGGCTCTTTAGGTTTGCTATTTTTATTAATGGGAAATTAAATTATTTTTCCAAAAATTTATTAATAATTATAGGGATTATTTTGCTGCAAACATTGCACTAATAGTTTTCACAGCCTATCTTTTGTTTAGGTGATTTGCGTAATTGCCGGCAAAGTTTCGAACTTTCGCGAAACAATCTTGAATTGAAAGTGAGGATTATTATGAATTTACGCGTTTCAGGAAAAAATATGGATGTCGGAGAATCATTGCGTAAAAGAGCGCAGGATTATTTTGATAAAGCCATTACGAAATATTTTGATGGTGGATATGATGGACATATTACCATTGAACCGGAAGGGTCTGGATTTCGTGCTGATTGCGTTATTCATCTTGATACGGGGGTTGTTTTGCAAGCTAGTGCTTCAGAGCCAGATGCAACTTTGGCCTATGAAACTATGACCGCACATATTGAAAAAAGATTACGCCGCTATAAGCGCAAATTAAAAAATCACCGCCGTAATGCCCGCCAAGAAGAAATGAGCATCGCACAATCTTATGTTTTGGCTTCACCAGAAAGCCAGGAAGAAGTTGAAGAAGATTTTTCCCCGCCAATTATAGCTGAAGATACAGCCAATCTTGCAACCATGTCGGTTGGTGAGGCGGTTATGGAGCTTGATTTAGCACAATCCGATGTTGTTGTGTTCAAACATGCTGGGCATGGTGGAATAAATGTGGTTTATCGGCGCTCTGATGGCAATTATGGCTGGGTGGATATCACAGCCAACTAATTACTAAACCAGCGGCCGGCCGGCAGAGGGGCAGAGGGGCAAAGATAGCGGGAAGGCGGGCAGCAAAATGGGCAAAAGGCAAAAGCGGCGGGGAGCGGAGATAGCAGGGAGGCAGAGGTGGTCGGCTGTGAAGATTTATCGCTCAGAAATCGGAAATCAGAATTCGGAAATCTGGAATTAGAAGTCGGGGGGTGGGGGCAGTGGGCAGTGGGCGGAAATATATTAGTTTCAATTTGTGGGGCGGATGATGAGGGTGGTAACAACTATTTCAAAGTCTTTGCTGTTACACCTGACTACCTCTCATCGT
>WFXU01000063.1 GCA_015490455.1 Hyphomicrobiales bacterium | reverse complement strand
CTCTTGCCCCTCTTGCCCCCGTTCCATTTGCTCCGTCAAACAGCCCCATCACCCCTTCAATAAGCAATAAATCAGCCGATTCTGCTTGCTTAAAGGCAAGTGCCTTTATTCGTCTTTCATCAAAAGCAAAACCATCAAGATTTATTACCTCTTTACCACTTGCTTTACTTAAATAAGAGCCATCAATATAATCAGGTCCTATTTTGGCGGGAGCAATTTTTACTCCCCCCCTATTAAGGGCTCGCATAAGAGCAAGCGTTATTAAGGTTTTGCCCGAATTGGAAAAAGGAGCAGCGATAATAAGTGCTTTAGTCAATTATAACTCAAATTAAATAGATTGTTTTGCTTTTATAAAACTATATAAATATTATGATGAAAGATGAAGCACAAAATAATTTGCAAAATAATTTTATTGATAGGGCTAAATTAAGAACAGGCTGGACGACCGGTGCTTGCGCAACTGCCGCCACAAAATCAGCACTAAATGCGCTTATTTTGGGTAATTTTCTTGACCCTGTTTCTATTACTCTGCCTAAAGGGCAACAGCCTAGTTTTAGGCTTGCTTATAAAGCGCTGAATAAAAATTGGGCAAAGGCGGGGATTATCAAAGATGGCGGCGATGATCCAGATGTAACTAGTGGGGCTTTAATTATTGTTAAAGTCAGCCAAAATAAGAATGGGGAGGGAGTAATTTTTCGCGCCGGCAAGGGAGTTGGCACAATTACAAAGCCAGGCCTGCCCTTAGCGGTTGGTGAGCCGGCCATAAATCCTTCACCCAGAAAAATGATGTGCCAGCTAGTTAAGCAGATATGTCAAAAATATAATATTGACGATAATTTTATTATAGAAATATCGGTTAAAGATGGAGAAAAAATCGCTAAAAAAACATGGAACCCAAGACTTGGCATAAGGGGGGGAATATCCATTCTTGGCACTAGCGGAATTGTTATTCCCTATTCCTGTTCAGCCTGGATTAGTACTATTCATATGGGGGTAGATGTTGCACTTAACACTGGGCAGAAATATTTAGTTGGGGCAACGGGTGACCTTTCCGAAAGAGCGGTAAAAAAACAATTAGACTTAGCAGAAGAAGCATTTATTGATATGGGCGATTTTGTTGGTGCTTTACTGAAATATGCCAGAGCAAAACCGATTGAAAAAATAATTATTGCCGGCGGTTTTGCCAAAGTGAGTAAATTAGCTAAGGGAGCGCTGGATTTACATTCAAAGCGAAGTAGGGTTGATTTTTTATTTTTGATAGAAGAATTAAAAAAGCTGGGTGCAAGCGAAAAAATCATAAAACAGGTAAAAAACGCCAATAGCGCAAATCAAATATTAGAAATAAGCCAAAAGGAAAATATAAAATTAGCAAATTTAATTGCCAAAAAGGCACAAAAACAGGCACAAAAAATTGTTACAAATAATAAAATTAAAATAGATATTTTTATTATAAATCAAAGGGGTGAAAAAGTCGCCTTTACGGGTGAAAAATGAAAATTATAATTTTTGGCGGCACTAAAGAGGGAGTTGAGTTAGCTAATATATTGAGTAAAAAAGGGCATAAAATAACCTATTCAATTGCCGGCAAAACGACTAAAGCGAAATTAGCGGAAAATTCTAAAATACATATTGGTGGTTTTGGCTCGCTAGCCAAACTGAGAATTTTTCTTGCCGAAAATAATTTTGACTATATAATTGATGCTACCCACCCTTATGCGGAAAATATTTCTAATAATTTACTATTGGTAAGCAGAGAAATTTTAGCAAAATTTGTGCGATTTAATCGCCCACCCTGGCAAAAGCCTAATAAAAGCAAATGGCATGAATTTAGTGATTTTGCATTGGCAATTAGGCATTTACCAAAAGGAGCAAATGTCTTTATTACAACGGGGCAAAAGGGGCTTAATCTTGTTAATATCCGCCCTGATTGTTTTTTTTATATTCGTTTAATTGAAAAGCCAAAAATTATCCTGCCGCAAAATAGTAGATTAATAATTTCTCGCCCTCCCTTTAATTATGAAAATGAATTTTATTTTATGAAAAAACATAATATTACACACTTAATAAGCAAAAATTCCGGTAGTGAACAAACGAGAGCAAAAATTGATGTAAGCGCGGATTTGGGCGTAGATATTTTTATCTTAACCCGCCCCAAATTAAAAAAAGCAACAGAATTTAATTCGTTCACAAAATTAATTAATTTTATCGATTCAAAATAATTAGGAAATAGTCCAAAAACTAGTTTTTAATAGCCAGCTTGAAAGTAGCTGACCATATGCTTTTTAGTCGGCCGTGAAGATTTATTGTCCAGAAGGCGGGAAACAGAAACCAGAAGTCAGAAATCAGAAATAGCAAAAAATATCCATAATGCAAATTGCAAGAAAACTACATATAAATCGAATGCAACAAGGAATCTTATGAAAGAGTTGCGTTATACTTCCCACCCTTTCGCCAAATTAAAACTAATATATCTCCGCCCTATAACTCTTGCCTTCTGATTTCTGAATAATAAAATTTATTATTAACAACATATCTAGCCTAATCCCCCATTTTAAGTGCTTTAATAAAGGCTTCTTGGGGGATTTCAACTTTACCAAATTGGCGCATTTTTTTCTTGCCCGCTTTTTGTTTTTCTAAAAGTTTACGTTTGCGGGAAACATCGCCGCCATAGCATTTTGCGGTTACGTCTTTTCTTAAGGCCGAGATAGTTTCACGCGCTATTATCTTACCGCCAATTGCCGCCTGAATAGGAATTTTGAATAAGTGATTGGGAATTAACTCTTTTAATTTTTCGCACATTTTACGCCCGCGACTTTCAGCAGCTGAGCGATGCACTAATATTGAAAGCGCATCAACAGGCTCACCATTGACTAAAATAGACATTTTAACCAAATCACCTTCGCGATAATCATCTAAATGATAATCAAATGAAGCATAGCCGCGTGAAATAGATTTTAACCTATCGTAAAAATCAAACACCACCTCATTGAGCGGCAAATCATATTCAACCATCGCACGCGCACCAACATAAGAAAGATTAGTCTGAATACCGCGCCTTTCTTGGCATAATTTAAGAATTGCGCCCAAATATTCGTCTGGAGTTAAAATTGTTGCTTTGATCCAGGGTTCACGAATTTCTTCAATTTTCATAATATCTGGCATGTCAGCCGGATTATGTAATTTTATTTTCTCGCCATTTTTTAATAAAATTTCATAGACAACCGAAGGGGCGGTAGCAATTAAGTCAAGATTAAATTCGCGGCTTAGGCGCTCTTGAATAATCTCCAGATGCAATAGCCCTAAAAACCCGCAGCGAAAGCCAAAACCAAGCGCACTTGAACTTTCCATTTCAAAGGAAAAGCTGGCATCATTTAATCTTAATTTGCCCATTGCAGCGCGTAAATCTTCAAAATCATTGGCATCAATCGGAAATAGACCACAAAACACTACTGGCTGGGCAGGGCGAAAACCAGCCAAAGGCTCTTTGCACGGATTATTGGCATCTGTAATTGTATCGCCAACATTTGTATCGGCTACTTCTTTAATGGAAGCGGTAATAAAGCCAATTTCTCCGGCCGATAATTTATCAGTCTGCACCAATTTTGGTGTAAAAATACCAACCCTATCAAGTTCATAAATTGCGCCAGTTGCGTTTAGTCGCACCTTTTGCCCTTTTTTAATTACACCATCAACTACCCTTACCAGCACAACAACACCCAAATAAGCGTCATACCAGCTATCAACCAGCATTGCCTTTAATGGTGCATCTATATCGCCCTTAGGTGGGGGCAGATGATGAACTATTGCTTCTAAAACATTCTTTATTCCGGTGCCGGTTTTGGCTGATATTTCAATTGCTTCACTTGCGTCAAGCCCAATAACTTCTTCAATTTGCTGCTTTACCCTTTCCGGATCGGCCGCTGGTAAATCAACCTTATTTAATATAGGCACAATTTCATGGTCTACCTCTATTGCCTGATAAACATTGGCTAAAGTTTGCGCTTCAACCCCTTGAGCGGCATCTACCACTAAGAGCGAGCCTTCACACGCTGCCAAAGAGCGATTTACCTCATAGGCAAAATCGACATGGCCGGGCGTATCAATCAGATTTAATATATAGGTTTGGCCATTTTCCGCCCTATATTTAAGGCGCACAGTTTGCGCCTTTATAGTAATGCCTCGCTCTTTCTCAATTTCCATACTATCAAGCACTTGCTCACTCATTTCGCGCTCGCTCAAAGCGCCGGTAAACTGAATTAATCTGTCAGCCAGAGTGGATTTGCCGTGATCTATGTGCGCAACTATTGAAAAATTCCGAATATTAGTTAATTGTTTTGTCATTGTGAAGCGCATGTAGCAGTTTTATTCTCTTGATAAAAGAGTGTTTAATTTATTTTAGCAGATTAAAGGAAAATAACATGATAAGTCGCTTTTTTGAAGCAAATAAGCGTGATTTTTCCTCATTAAATGAGGCCGAAATACTTTCACTTGCCATTAGCGCCGAAGAAGAGGATGGCAGAATATACCTAGCCTATGCCGATAAAATAAAAAAGGATTATCCCTCTTCGGCTAAAATTTTTGAAGAAATGGCTAAGGAAGAAGAAGAGCATAAAAATCGCTTATTTGCTCTTTATAAAAAACGTTTTGGCAATCGGCTCATTCCGATAAGACGCGAAAATGTAAGGGGATTTTTGACGCGAAAACCAGTTTGGCTAATGAAACAATTATCAATAGATATTATACGCCAGCAGGTTTGGGAAATGGAAGAAGGGGCTTATCGCTTTTATTTGGAGGCGGCGAAATTAACGACCGATATTGATATTAGGAAATTACTAGGCGATTTGGCATTAGAGGAAAAACATCACGCAAAATTAGCCGATGATTTAGAGCAAAAACATTTAGACCAAAAGGCAAAGAGCGAAGAAGAATTACAAAAACATCGCCAATTTGTTCTAACTTATGTGCAGCCTGGTTTGGCGGGGCTAATGGATGGCTCTGTTTCAACTTTAGCTCCGGTTTTTGCCGCCGCTTTTGCTACTGGCAATACGCATCAAACCTTCTTGGTTGGTCTGGCTGCTTCAATAGGGGCAGGAATCTCTATGGGCTTTACTGAAGCTGCTTCAGATGATGGCAAACTAACTGGACGTGGCTCGCCCATAAAACGCGGGCTTGCTTCTGGGTTAATGACCACAATTGGTGGTTTAGGCCATGCTTTACCCTATTTAATTACAGATTTTTGGACAGCAACAATTATTGCTGCTATTGTAGTTTTAATTGAACTATGGGCAATAGCCTTTATCCAGAATAAATATATGTCAACGCCATTTTGGCGGGCGGTTTTGCAGGTGGTTATTGGTGGTTCACTGGTCTTTGCGGCAGGGATATTAATCGGTAATGCCTGAATATAATCAAAATATTTTACCTATCCTGCCTGAGGCAAAATTCAGTAAAAATGGCAATTATGAAAATGCATATTTCACGCTTGGCAAAAGAAAAAATCCGCCCCTGCTTCTTTGTCACGGAATTGGTGCTAATGGTTTGCAATTTGTTGATGATGCGCATTTTTTTGCAAAAAAAGGCTTTTATGTAATTGTGCCGGATTTACGTGGATTGGGGCGCTCTAAAACTCCTAAAGAGAGAAAAGAGAGCGATTTTTCAATTCCAAATTTGGCCGCAGATCTATTGGCAATTTTAGATAAGGAAAAAATAGAAAAAACTTACTGGGTTGGAAATTCGCTGGGGGGTATTTTAGGTCTTGCAATAATGGGAATTGACGCAATGAGAATAAATAAATTTATCTCATTTGGCACAGCTTATAAACTAAATGTTCCTGAAATATTTATCCCAATTGTTAAATTTGGTTCTGAAAGTCTGGGTAAAGAAATGTCCGCCCAATTGGCAGCGCGTGCGACCAGTTTGAATAAAAGAGCACAATTAATAATTTACACAATGTTGCGTGATGTTGATATGTTTACCGTAATCAGCATCGCTAAATATGTTAGAAATTACGACTTTATTCCAAATGCGCTTAAATTTAGTGGTGAAATATTATTGATTAAATGTTCACTTGATTTTGCCGTTAATCAAGTGCTTGGGGCAACATTAAAGGCTATGGAAAGAAAGGAAAATTTTTATCTTTTTAATGTTAAAAATGCCGGTCATGTTGGAAATTTGGATCAACCGGAAGAAATTCGTAAAGCTATTTTGGATTTTATCGCTAATGGCTGAATTTTTCAAAACTCCCAGCCCCGTCACCCCGCCAGCTCCACCAGCCCTACCCGCCCATCAGCTCTATCAGCTGTCAACCTTTTTTAGAAGTTGACAGTTGACACGACTTCCGACTTCTGATTTCCGATTTCTGAATGATAAAATTATTCTTGGATGACTAGCTATGTTTTGGCATTTGCAAATAAATTGGAGCAATATTGCCTTAAAATTAATTGTTACAAATAGGTAGAATTATCATGATTTTTTAAGCAAATTTAATTTTTGTAAAATTGGATGGTCTTTTTTTTCAACCATATCAATAAAAAATTGTTCAATAATTTTTTGGGTTTCTTTGGGCTTACCTTTTAATGCCTCTTTTATGCGAGTGGCTTGTAGGGAAGAGAGGATTTGAAAAAATTCAATACCTTTTTTAGTTGGGAATAATAATCTTTGCCTCCTATCCGTTCTTCCGTGCCGTTGTTCAATATAATTACTATCAATCAGCTGGCGTAAAACGCGAGCCAAACTTTGCTTGGTAATTTTTAATATTGAGAGCAAATCAGCAACACTCATTCCGGGTTTAACATTCACAAAATAAAGAACCCGGTGATGTGCCCGTCCAAATTCCTGCCTATGTAATAATTCGTCCGCATCACTGATAAAATCACGATAGGCAAAGAAAAACAGCCCCATAAATTCCAGCGGCATTGTTTCAATATTTATTTTTTCAGATGAAATGTCAGCATTGTTGACATTTTTTGAATTTTCTGACATCCTGCCTCTTTAATATTGACAAAAGCAATTTTTATTTTGGCATTATTTATAGCATAAAGGTAAAATTGCAAGAAAGTTTGAGTAATACAAGATCGAGCAATGGGACTAGCAATAAGGGTGGGGCAATGAATCTTATTCCGATGGACCAACGTGATGGTTGGATTTGGTTTGATGGTGAGTTAGTGGAGTGGAAACAGGCCAAAATTCATGTCTTAACGCACGGTTTACATTATGCTTCCTGTGTTTTTGAAGGACAACGCGCTTATAAAGGGGTAATTTACAAATTAACAGAACATAGTAAACGCCTTAAAAAGTCAGCCAATATATTAGATTTTGAAATTCCCTATTCAGTTGAGCAGATTGATGCAGCCTGCAAGTTAGTGCTTGAAAAAAATGGGCTGATAGATGCCTATATGCGTCCCGTTGCCTGGTGTGGATCAGAAGAAATGGGGCTGGCAGCAACTAATAATAAGGTGCATTTGGCAATTGCTGCTTGGAAATGGCCTAGCTATTTCAGTGCGGAGGAGAGGTTAAAGGGAGCCAAGCTTAGCTGGTCTGAATGGTGCCGTCCCGCACCCAATATGATACCGTGTTTTGCGAAAGCCGCCGGTCTTTATATGATTTGCACCCTGGCAAAACATAAGGCAATGAAAGAAGGCTATACTGACGCTTTAATGCTTGATTATCGCGGCTATGTGGCAGAGGCGACGGGGGCGAATGTGTTTTTTGTTAAGAGAAGAGAAATTCATACGCCAATAGCTGATTGTTTTTTAGATGGTATAACAAGGCAAACAATTATCCAATTGGCTAAAAAAAACGGATATAAACTTGTTGAACGTCATATTTTGCCTGACGAATTAAATGAATTTGATGAATGTTTTTTGACTGGTTCGGCAGCTGAAATTACCCCTGTTGCCCAAATTGGTGACATAAATTTTAAACCGGGTAAGGCATGTAAGGAATTTATTAAACTTTACGCAGAAGAAGTGCAGCCAAAGAGCTGATGCATAATTTATCGCCATAGAAATATATTTCAATATTCATATGATCTAGTGAGTCGTCTTGTGAAGAATTTTATCGTTCAAAAGTCGGAAGGTAGAAGTTGGAAGGCGGAAACATATTAGTTTCAATTTGGTAAAAGGGTAGAAAGTTAGCACTAGCTCTTTCATAGCCTTTGCTGTTACATGTAAAAGTCATAACTTGATCTGATGGTTATGAATTATCCGGCAGCTAGCGTTTTTTGCCGCTTCGCTGATGTCATTATTACAAGCAATTAGGATTTGAGCATATTTTTGCGGCTCTTCATGCCTCACCTTAAGCAGGCAATTGGCAATTATATTTACAGCCAATTTATTAGTTCAATTTTCTTCCCTATTTTAAGCCTAGCCTATTTATCCTCTCTTCCCCTTCACAAAATATTAAATTATCTGCTTTCTAAATTGAGTTAAAATATTTAGGCAGGGGAAAATGACTAATCGTTTTTGGATTTTGTTGGTTACTATTTTGGCGCTTCTTATTTTTGCTGCATTATTTTTGCGCCTAATTTCTGAAACCGGCCAATCTAATTCCTATTCTCTCCTTGCTGAAGCATTTCTTAAGGGACAATTTTTTACCACTCAGCCATGTTTTGATATTGACTGCGTAAAATTTGCAGGAAAAACCTATGTGATTTTTCCGCCCCTACCGGCCGTCCTGATAATGCCGCTAATTGCTATTTTCGGGGTTGAGTTTTCTGCCTATATTTTTATTTCAACAATATTATTTCTTTTAAGCGGCCTTTTATGGTATAAAATAATCCGTTTTTTAGGAAAAAACAGGCAAATAGCATTTCTTTTCGCAATTGCAGCAACTTTTGCTACCCCCATATTTTACACAACAATAAGGGGAGATAGAGTTTGGTTTTTTGCGCAAAATATTTCCTTTTTCGCAATAAGTCTTGCCCTCTATCTAGCTATTAAAAAGAAAAATGCTTTTTTAGTTGGAACATTAATCGCTATTTCCTTTCTTTCACGACAATTAACGATTTTATTAACCCCATTTATTTTCGCCCTAATGATTGAAGATGATTTGCCATTTTATCAAATTACACGCGAGCGAATAATTAAATTTGTCAATATCGCCATTCCAGTTGCCATATCTATCATAATTTACCTTAGCTATAATTATTTAAGATTTGGCGATATGTTTGAAACAGGCTATCAATTTCTAATCCCACCGCCGGATTATCCTTCAGAAAATTTTTTAAGTTTTCGCTTGCGCGATTTAGGAATTTTTAATTCTGAATATTTCCTATTCAATCTTTACTATCTATTTTTGCAAGGATTTCATGTAAATTTTATCGGCCAATATGCAACAGAATTAGGATCAATGGACAGGGGCGGAACCGCTCTTTTAGCCGCCAGCCCATTTTTATTTTTGCTCGCCCTTACTCCGGTTAAAATAGGAAAAAATAAATCAGCAGAAAATATTTTTTCCCTAAGAATAATATTAATCGGCATTATAACCATTATTTTAATGATAATACCAATGTTATTTTATCACTCTAACGGCTTTACCCAATATAATGTGCAGCGCTATGTGCTTGATTGGCTACCCATTGCTTTAATATTTTTGGCAACTGCGCTCAAATCAAGCCATTTACGGCTATTTGCAGCCCTTATTTCCTATAGCCTATTACTTAATATTGCTACATTAATTACCGTATTTCTAACTAGCTAAATAAATTAAAACTTCATCTGGGTGACAAATATAAATTTTGTCTCTAATATCATCTAATATATTGGATTTGAGCAAAATGAATATGGTTTAAGGGCAGATTATCAGATGAATAAACAATATAAATCATATAAAAATTTAATCGCCGGAAAATTATGCGAGGCTATAGATAAGGAGCAAATTGAAGTTATTTGCCCAAGTGATGGAGAGGTTTTTGCCTATATTCCAAAAAGTTCAACTAGAGATATTGATCTGGCCGTAAAAGCCGCGCGCCATGCTTATGATAAGGGCGAATGGGGCAAAATGAGCGCTATGGAGCGGGGGAGGATATTATTAAAATTCTCCATATTGATTGAAAAACATAAAAGCGAATTAGCCATGCTTGAATCGCGCGATACGGGGAAAATTCTCTCACAAGCTGAAGCCGATATTACGGCTTTGGCGCGATATTTTGAATTTTATGCCGGAGCAGCTGATAAAATATATGGTAATACAATCCCCATTAAGGGTAATTTCTTAACCCTGACTTTACGTGAACCACATGGGGTAGTTGGCGGCATTATTCCTTGGAATTATCCGGCACAAATTTTTGGGCGGGTTGTAGGGGCGGCTTTAGCTATGGGTAATTCTGTGGTTATAAAGCCGGCGGAGGATGCTTGTTTGAGTGTTTTAAGGCTTGGTGAATTGGCAGTTAGTGCAGGCCTTCCTGCTGGCGCGCTTAATATTGTTTCCGGCACGGGAGAAGAAGCAGGGAGCGCCCTTACTAAACACAGCCAGGTTGATTTTTTTAGCTTTACCGGCTCTCCCATTACCGGCAGTTTAGTCCAGCAGGCGGCGGCATTAAATCAAAGAGGTGTAACACTTGAATTGGGCGGAAAATCCGCGCAGATTATTTTTGCTGATGCTGATTTAGAAAAAGCATTACCAGTAATTATTAATGCTATAATCCAAAATAGCGGGCAAACTTGTTCCGCCGGTTCAAGAGTTTTAATTGAACAATCAATTTATGCGGAATTTAGTAAAAAATTAGCAGAAAAATTTGCTAAATTAAAAGCAGGGCCCCATGATGCTAATTTAGATTTGGGTCCCCTTATTAGTAAAAAACAGCTAAATATTGTTAAGAACTTTATAAGCCAAGCTGAAAAAGAAAATATTGAGCTTTTGGCAAAGGGGGAAATTATTGATAATGCCCCCGAAAAAGGAAATTATATCGCGCCGGCCCTTTATGGTAATGTTCCGCCAAATTCTGATTTGGCGCAAAAGGAAATATTTGGCCCCATTCTTTGTGCTTTTCCCTTTAGAGATGAAGAACATGCAATTAGATTGGCCAATAATAGTGAATTTGGTCTGGTCGGTGCTGTTTGGACTAGCGATGGGGCGCGGCAAATGCGTATGGCCAAAGCTATTCGCGCCGGACAGGTTTATATTAATTCTTATGGGGCTGGCGGGGGGATTGAATTACCCTTTGGCGGCTTTAAAAAATCAGGACATGGGCGCGAAAAGGGCATTGAGGGGCTTTATGAAATGTCAACCACCAAAACCATTATTATTAATCATGAAAATTAGGTTTAACTTATGCGTTTAGAAAATAAAATCGCCCTAATAAGTGGAGCGGCTTCTGGCTTTGGTAAAGCAATGGCAGAACTTTTTGCTAAAGAAGGAGCCAAACTGGTTTTGGTCGATATAGATGGAGAAAATCTAACAAAAGTAAAGAACAAAATTGGTGATAGGGCAATTAAATTTATCGCTAATGTTGGGAATTTGGCAGATAGTGAAGCTATGATAAAGGAGGCTATAAGACAATTTGGCCGCCTTGATATTTTAATTAATAATGCCGGTGTTACGCATAATAATATGCCGCTTGAAAAAGTAAGCGAAGAAGATTTTGAGCGAGTTTATCAAACTAATATGAAGTCAATTTTTTATTCCAGTAAATTTGCCGTGCCAATAATGAAAGGGCAGGGAGGGGGAATAATTCTTTCAACCGCTTCAAGCGCCGGTTTGCGCCCCCGTCCTGGCCTTAGCTGGTATAATGCTTCTAAGGCATGGGTGATAAATATTACAAAAACTATGGCTGTTGAATTGGCTAAAGATAATATTCGCGTTAATTGTCTTTGTCCGGTAGCTGGCGAAACCCCCCTATTAACGCAATTTATGGGGGAAGATAGTGAAATAATGCGGGAAAAATTCAAATCAACTATTCCTATGGGGCGTTTCTCTCAGCCAAGAGATATTGCCAATGCCGCCCTTTTTCTTTGCTCCAAAGAAGCAGAATTTATCACAGGAGTTGCGCTGGAAGTTGATGGAGGGCGTTGCGTATAAATATATTTTTGGGTTAATATTTATAATTCTAAAATGATTTTAGAATTAATTAGTCAAGTAAAGAGGTCTTATCTTGTCAAAAACACTTATTACCGGCAGCGGAGTTTTTACCCCGAGCGAAATTATTACTAATGAGGAATTGGTAAAATCATTTAACGCTTATGCAAAATTGCAAAATGAAAAATATAAAGAGGAAATAGAAAAGGGAGAGCGCGCGCCTATTCTTTATTCTAGTGAGGAATTTATCGTTAAAGCCTCAGGGATTAAAAACCGCCATGTGGTAAATAAATCCGGCATTTTAGACCCTAATATTATGCATCCTGTGCTTGAAAAACGAAAAGATGATGAACTTTCACTAATGGCGGAAATGGGGCTAAAAGCGGCAAAAATTGCCCTTAAAAAAGCTAATAAACAAGCGAAAGAAATTGATTGCGTTATTGTTGCTGCATCTAATTTTGAGCGCGCTTATCCGGCAATTTCCATTGAATTGCAACAAGCCTTAGGAGCAGGAGGTTTTGCCTTTGATATGAATGTTGCTTGCTCTTCTGCAGCTTTTGCTATTCAGCAAGCAAATGATATGATTAAATCTGGCACAGCCAAAACTATTTTAATTGTTAATCCTGAAATATGTTCCGGACATGTTGAATGGCGCGATAGGGATTGTCATTTTATCTTTGGTGATGTAGCTACCGCTCTTGTGCTTGAAAATGCGCAAAACGCAACGGCAAAACAACAATTTGAAATAATTGATTGCAAATTAATTACTAAATTTTCAAATAATATAAGAAATAATAATGGCTTTTTACGCCGCTCCTATCCTGAGGGAATGAAAGATCAGCGCGATATGCAATTTATGCAAGAGGGACGTAAAGTTTTTAAGGAAGTTGTGCCACTTGTTTCTGATTTAATAATTGAACATTTAGCAAAAAATAATTTAACACCAAATGATATTTCTCGCCTTTGGCTACATCAGGCCAATAAATCCATGAATGATATGATAGGCAAAAAAGTTTTGGGGCGTAAGCCAGAAAAAACAGAGCAACCAAATATATTAGATGAATATGCAAATACTTCTTCTGCTGGTTCTATAATTACATTTTCCAAATATAGTGATGATTTAGCAAAGGGGGAAATTGGGATTATTTGCGCATTTGGCGCTGGCTATTCGGTCGGTAATGTAATTGTTAAAAAATTATAAATCCTCCGTGAAGAATTTTTAATATATTGATATTTTGCTCTTGTCGGGCATTTAATATTGCCAGATTTTACCTCTCCATATGCAGTTTTCTTATAATTCTGTAAGGATAGTTTTGCTATTTCTGGCTTCCGATTTCTAGCTTCTGACTCTCGCCCTCGCTGTTTATCACTTCCAATATTTGGATCATAATTATAGCGTTTCAAAGTTCTTTATTTTGCAAAGTGAAAATAATATTTTATTCCGGTAAGTTAAGTTATTTGATTGCAGGGGGTGTGAGTATTGTGGTGACTTGGGGACAGTTTTGTAGGGGGAATGGCTGGGAGGTAGGTGATTATAGGGCGTGGACTATTGATTTATGCTAGGGTTAAACATTGTGCCATGCTGAGCAAAACCAAAGCTTTGTTGCAATTAATGTTAATAGCCGCCCGCCATGCACACTATCCTTTTCTTCACAAATTCAATTTCCGACTTCCAATTTCTGATTTCTGACCTCTAAGCGATAAATCTTCACAGCTGACTATAAAAAACTATTTGCGGCTTTACGAATATCGCTAATATTTTTCTGATAAGCTTTAACTCCATTTCCGTTAAATATAGCAGAGCCAGCGACTAACACATTTGCCCCAGCCGCTGTAACAAGAGGCGCGGTTTCAGGACTAATACCGCCATCAATTTCAATATCAATTGGGCGCTCGCCAATCATATGTTTAACTTTACGAATCTTTTCTATTACAGAATTGATAAATTTCTGCCCGCCAAATCCGGGATTAACCGACATGAGCAAAATTAAATCTACCCTATCAAGCACATATTCAAGCACATTTTCGGGAGTGTGTGGATTTAGCGAAACACCCGCCCTTTTGCCCAAATCACGAATGGCTTGTAATGATCTATCAAGATGTTTTGTTGCTTCAGCATGAATAGTAATAATATCAGCGCCAGCATCAGCAAAGCTGGCTAAAAAATCATCAACCGGTTCAATCATTAAATGGCAATCAAATATTTTATTGGTAGAATTTCTAATAGATTTGATAATAGAAGCGCCAAAGGAAATATTGGGGACAAAATGTCCGTCCATAACATCTAAATGTATCCAGTCAGCCCCTGCCTTATCAACGGCTTTTATTTCTTCACCAAGTTTAGAAAAATCGGCAGCTAAAATGGAAGGAGCAATTTTTATTGCAGTTTCATTCATAATCTAATCCCACTTAGATTAGTGATATATGAATTTTTTATCTAATGCAAAGATAAGTTTAAGTTATAGAATAAATTTGAGATTCTTATCCATATCAAGATTTGGAAAGACAATATTTTCAAGTGAAGAATTATCAATTTTGAAAATATCTCTAATAGCAGCAGCGCTATAAGAGCGAATATCAGAGGTTGGTAATAGATCGCGATTTTGATAAAGATTATTTTCACTTAAACCCGGCCAAGAGCCATAAATTTTACCGCCCCTAACAGCACCGCCCGCCATAAGCATAGCCCCACCAGTGCCATGATCTGTGCCTTGAGTGCCGTTTTCTCTAACAGTTCTGCCAAATTCGCTCATTGCTAAAATGGTTGTCCTGTTCCAAATATTACCCAAATTTTCTTTAAGAGTTAAAATTGCCACTTCAAGCTCTTTTAAGGCTTTTGAAAGATTGGCATTTTGGTTTCTGTGCGTATCAAAGCCACCGATTGAAAAAGCAGCAATGGAGGTATTTTCCTTTAATCTATTGGCGCAAAATCTTGCTAATGTTGCAATTTTTGTTTTCCTATTTGCACCTTTTTCCTGTTTGATTTTTTCGCTTAATTCAAAGGCGATTTTAGCGGACGAACTGAATAATTCGTCCCCCTCATATAATTGCTCAAGCAAGCGCTTAGCCTCATCTGAAAGGTCGAGCCTACTGTCTGGCGACCAGCTTGAGGTTTTTACCATTCCTTCTAAAATCAATAATCTTTGATGCCCGATTGAAAAAGCGGTTTCAAGCTTACTATCGGGTAATAATGAAAGCATACGATTTAACCAGCCATCAGAATTTTTGGTTAAATTGCCATTTTTTTCAAAACCACCATTTTCTAAAAAATCCTGCCCATCAAAATGAGAGCGTTTATCTCTATAGGGGGTGGCAACAGCATGAGCAAAGGCTAATTGTTCATTTTTCCAAAGTTCCATCAAGCCTTTAAGATTATTATTAAGGGCAAAAAAACCGTTTAGATCATGCGCCTTTGCCTGTTCACCGATTTTTATTTTATTGCGATAAGAATAAAAATCCTTGTCCCCATAGGGTTGCACCACATCAAGCGCGTCCATGCCGCCGCGTAAAATAATTACTATTAATTTATTATCACTATTGGTTGCGGCAAAACTTACTGGAGTAATGAATGGGCTAGCGGCAAGTGAACAGCTAAAGGCGGCGGCGCTTTTTAATAATTTTCTACGGTTAAGAGGCATTTTTCTCTCCTTAACGCCGGTTAAATTCTGGCGATATAAGTAATAGGGCAATTCCCTCCCATTTATTTTCAGTATCACCAACTGCATGGATTAGCTCAGGGCTGGCATTTTCATTAAGAGCCCTCTTTATTAATTCTCTTGGATCAATTTTTTGACCATACTTAAAGGCCAAATTGCTCGCCCAATTTATCCTTTCGGCAAGATTTGGCGGGGTAATCCAATAATTTGCCTTTTCACTCCAGCCATCAGGGCCTTTAGCACGAAATAATTCTTGCCCCATCTTTTTCATGGTTGCATATAATTTTCTAAAATCCTTATTATTTATTTTAGCCAATTCATTACTTAGCCCAAGCGCCCTGATAGATGAGATAACATATTCAAGCGGGGGTTTTACCTTTTGTAAAATTGGTTTTTGGCTTTCTTCATGTTCTAAAAGCGCTCTATAAGTTGCTAAAAGGTCGGCATTTGAAGCTAAATAGGCATTAGCTATATGATTGACTAATTGTTGGGTTGGTTGTTCTGAAACAAAGTGAATAGCAAGCTTTTTGGCTATATGTTTAGCGGTTTGCTCATTCATCGCTAAATCATCAAGAAATTGATAAATATGCTCTAATTTGGGTTTTTTAGCGCCATATTTTTTCCCAAAAATGGTTTTTATTCCCGGCTCAGACATTTTGGGATTAAAGGTAAAACCCTTTTTATTGATTGTTAACCCGGTAAGTAATTTGGCAAATTCTCTAACATCTGTTTGCGTATAATCGGCCTTAACCCCCATTGTGTGTAATTCTAATATTTCGCGTGCTAAATTTTCGTTTAAGCCGCTTTTTCTTTTTTTACCAATGGGGGAATTTTCACCAATAGATCTAAATTGATCTAAATATATTAACATTGCAGGGTGGGTAATGGCTTGTTTAAGTAAATTGGCAAAATTTCCGGCAATATTAGGTCTTATTGCTTCGTTAATATAAGCACCATTGGCTAGTCCTAATTGTAAATTTTTAGAACTTACGGAAAAATTATCATGCCAAAATGCTACTAATCTTTGTTTGAAGGAATTTTTATCTAATGCGGCTTGTATGAGAAATTTTTTAACATCATCTTGCGCTAAAAGATTTAATCTCTTTTGTAATTTTCTTGATTTTGTTCTATCCTTTGTTTGGCTTTTTCGTATCTCTTTTCTTATTTGTTGTAATTGATCAAATTTTTTAAGCCGCTCAGTAAAAGAAGGGGTTTGAAAATTTTTAGCAAGCTCATCTGGCTTTGTTAAATCTCTTAATATCCAATCAATATTATCCATCGCTTGAATATTGGGGCTAAAGCCATAGCCAAATCTTATATTTAATATAGTGTTTGAAATTGACATTTTATATCCTTAATCAAAGGATATATATTTTTTGGATAAATTCAAATTAAGATTTGTTCATTTTATTACTAAAATTTAATGAAGGCGCTTAAGAGATTAGTCTTAAGCGCCTTTAATCATTTAATATAAATTAGTCTCTTGAGACGACTTTCCAATTACCATCCTCAATTACCGAAATGATAACTTCATCAAGACCAGCATGATCTGTTGATGAAAAGTCCATTTTTGCATCAAGAATTTCATCGTAATAAGAAAGACTTTCCATCCCCTTAATAAAACTATCTACGGTTAGGTCTCTTCCTGCAGCTTCTAACGCCCGCACTAGGCTTTCTGCCCCCGCGCGTCCTAATACAGCGCCTGTTCCGGGTAATTTTTCTCCCGTTGCTTCAGTATATTTCTTAAACCAGGCGCCAACCTTTGGATTATTCACACGCGGTAAAATATCAGTCCAGACCGCAGCAGCATATAGACCTTCAGTTACTCCGCCGGGAACTTTTGCCATAACTGAGTGGAAACCCGCCGCAGAAGAAACAAAGCTGGCATTTGTAAAGCCAATTTTTTGTGCGGTTGCATAGGCCTTTATTGTTTGGCTGACACCAAGCGCCATTGCCACAATTTCACAATTTGCATCCTTTAGCTTGGTAAGGGCGCCAACAAAATCGGCATCATCTGGTTTATGAGTTGTTTCAGCAGCATAATTAAGCCCTAATTCAGCTGCCTGATCTTTTGCTCCTGCCTGAATTTCCTTACCAAAATCTGAAGGAATATACATGGAACAAACATTTGTTCCGCCCTTTTCTTTATTTAAGAAAGTGACTGCTTGCTTTATTTGCTCATAATAGGAAGCGCCCGGTGAGAAATGTAGCCTAAAGGGCTCTTGCAATAATTGTCTAGCCATTGTTAATGGGAAAATATTTGGAATATTTTTCTCATCGGTTAGCTTAAAGCCGGCAATATTCATTGGTGTGCCAACTTGCAAGAAGGTTGCAAAAATCTTATCGCGATTTACCAATTTATTTATTGCCTGCGTTGCTTTTGGTAATTGATAACCGTGATCTTCGACGATAAATTTAATTTTGCGCCCGTGCACGCCACCATTAGCATTTACTTCGTCAAAATATAATTGAGCAGCTTTTGCCGCTGGTGCGCCAAAGGCGGCAAAAATGCCTGAAAGGTCAGTGCTTGAGCCAATGATGACTTCATCATCGGTTACCCCTTGCGTTTGCGCATAAGCACCAGCAATAAGGCTAGCGCTAATCGCCAAAGCAGCTGTTAATTTATTTAATATTTTCATATGTTCTCCTCCTGTTAAAATTAACTCCCTTGATACATCTCTTTTATTAGTTTGTCATATTTCTTTTCTACAAGAGATCTTTTTAGCTTCATAGTAGCAGTTAGTTCATCATCCTCTGCGCTGAGTAAAATGTCAATCAGGCGGAATTGTTTAATTTGTTCAACTCTGGCAAAATCCTGATTTACCTCATCTATTATATTGCCAATTAGCTCTTGCACCTCATTTGCCGCACAAAGGGAAGCAAAATCATTAAATGGAATTTTATTAGTTTGGGCAAATTTTTCTACATTTTCCTGATCTATCATTATTAAACAGGTCAGATATTTACGCCTATCGCCAATTACCACCGCATCCGAAATAAAGGGAGAAGCCTTTAATTTATTTTCAATTTCTGAAGGGGTAATATTTTTGCCCCCTGCGGTAATAATAATATCTTTTAGCCGTCCCGTTATGAATAAAAATCCTTTCTCATCAATTTTTCCCATATCGCCAGTGCGTAAATAACCATCCTTTGTCATTGTTTCTTTGGTTTTTTGTTCATCACGCCAATAGCCGGGAAAAACATTTCCACCCTTAAATTGTATTTCTCCCTCTTTTGAGATTCTAACATCGCAAGCTGGAATAGGCGCCCCAACCGAGCCGATTTTATTCTTACCTATCATATTAACCGAAGTTATGCCCGTTCCTTCGGTTTGCCCATATCCTTCAAGTAAATTAACGCCAATAGCGCGATACCAGATTAATAAATCTGCCGAAATGGGGGCTGCTCCCGTAATCGCACGGCGAACTTTTTCTAGCCCCAACATGCGGCGCATATTTTTTAACAATAAAAAATTCCAGATTTGCCAGCTAATTTCTAGCCAAAGCGGGGGCTTTTTATTATTCACTAAATATTTTGCTCTCTTAGTGCCAATATTAATTGCCCAATGATAAGCAAATTTTGCAAAATTAGTCCCCTCATCTATTAAAATTGTTACACGTGAATATATTTTTTCCCAAACGCGCGGAACGGCGGTAAAAAGGGTTGGCTGCACTTCCTGTAAATTGTCAAATATAGTTTCTGGGCTTTCGGCAAAATTTACCGTAGTTTTGCTAGCGATGGGTAAATAGACAGAAAAATTGCGCTCTAAAACATGACAGAGCGGTAAGAAACAGAGCTGTTCATCTTTTGGATTGCTAGGCACCACCCTTAAAGACGCTCCCATTATATAAAGCACATTGGAATTAGAGATCATAGCACCTTTTGGTGCTCCGGTTGTGCCTGAAGTATAAATTAATAAAGCTATATCCTCAGGCTTTGATTTTGCAATTTCCTCCTCAAATAATTTAGGCTTTTCTTGCAATAATTTTTCACCCAAATCATAAAGCTCGTCCAAAAATAAAACTTTTTCATCCCTAAATTCATAAAGCCCTTCGCGATCAAAAACGATTATTTTTTCTAAAGTTGGAACATTTTGCCTTATTTCCAGATATTTATCTAGCATTTCATCATTTTCAACAAATAAAAATCTGGAGCCCGAATCATTAATTAAATATTCCAATTGTTTAGGGCTATCGGTCGTATAAATACCAGAGCTAATAGCGCCAACCGACTGTATTCCCATATCGCAATAGAGCCATTCTTTATTATCTTCGGAAAGAATAGAAACAACATCCCCCCTTTTTAGCCCCAGACTAATCAGTCCGAGCCCTATTTTTCTGGCATTTTTATAATATTCTTCCCAAGAATAGCTATGCCAAATTCCAAGATGTTTTTCGCGGTGGGCGGTTTTTTTGCCAAGTTCCTTACTCCTTTTGGCAAAAATTTTGCAGATAGTATCACAACCATCAATATAATAGGGGCCAATGCTTAAATCCTCATTGCTCTTTACCCCGTCAATTTCCACCTGTTTTGGAATTTTATTCATTTCCCTCTCATTCTATAATTTAATAATCGCAATAATTGCCAAATTTATTCCAGATTTACCGCCAGGTTTTACGCACCTTATAGCGCCTTTGCCCGCGCTCTCCAGCTGTGCTCATTCCCAAATAATATTCCTGAATATCTTTAGACTGGCTGAGTTTTTCGCTTTTATCAGCCATAACAATCCTGCCTATTTCCATCACATAACCATAATTAGCAAGTTCAAGCGCTACGCGCGCATTTTGTTCAACCAATAACATAGTGACATTTTGTTCTTTATTTAGACGTTTAAGGATGGTGAAAATTTCTTCTACCAAAATAGGAGATAGGCCTAAACTTGGTTCATCAAGCAGCATTAAATCTGGCTTTGACATTAGCCCACGCGCAATAGCCAGCATTTGCTGCTGCCCGCCCGAAAGCGTGCCTGCTCTTTGTTTTGCTCTTTCTTGTAGAATTGGGAAATATTCATATACCATCTCTAAATCAACGGATATTTTATTTTTATCAGTTCGCGTATAGGCGCCAAGAATAATATTCTCATAAACTGAAAGTAGGGGAAAAATTTCCCGTCCCTCAGGAACGTGCACTAATCCCTTTTTTACTATTTTGTCGGCCTCTAAACCGCCAATAGACTCGCTATTAAAAATTATTGTCCCCTTTGCCGGCATCATAACGCCAGAAATAGTCTTAAGAAGGGTGGTCTTACCTGCCCCGTTTGAGCCTAAAATTGTAACAATCTGCCCTTCTCTAACCTCAAGTGAAACTCCCCTTATCGCCATTATAGGGCCATAATAGCTCTCAAGATTATCAATTTTTAGCGCAATCCTATCCATCAATATTCCCCACAGTTGAAGTGCCTAAATAGGCTTTGATAACGTCAGGGTGAGATTGCACTTGTTTTGGGGTTCCTATAGCCAGTTCCCTGCCATCGGCCAGCGCCAATACGCGGTCTGAAACGGAAGCAACCAAATTCATATCATGCTCTACCATTAAAACAGTAATTTTCATTTGTTTTTTTATATCTTCAATCCAAAATATCATATCATTTGTTTCTTCTAATGAGAGGCCAGAAGCGGGTTCATCAAGCAATAATATTTTTGGCTCACTCGCCAAAGCTCTTGCCAATTCAACAATTTTTCTAACCCCATAGGGAAGACCAGCTATATATTTATCGCGATAGGCTTGTAACTCTAAAAAATCAATAACTTCTTCTACTACCTGGCGATGCCGTCTTTCTTCGTCACGCACAAAGGGAGCAAAGAACATTTCAGAAAACATATTGCTTTTGCGATGGCGTTGCCTGCCAACCAGAAGATTTTGTAAGACTGTTGACTGTTCAAATAGTTCAATATTCTGAAAAGTTCTGGCAATTCCAAGTGATGGAATCTGATCGGGGCGTAATTTTAATATAGAATTATTCGCAAATAAAATATCCCCCCTTTGTGGGGAATAAAAACGTGAAATTAGATTAAAAATTGTTGATTTTCCAGCGCCATTAGGGCCAACAAGCGAAAATACCTCGCCTTCCCCCACATGAAAAGAAACATTATTAACCGCTACTAATCCGCCAAAAGCAAGTGTAACATTTTCCAATGATAATAGGCTCATTTTTAACTCACTTCATACGTTCAGTTTTTAGATATGATTTTTGTCGCTTAAACATATTTTTGCGATAAAAGGGGAATAATTCGAAATAGGTGCGAATTTTTATCCAGCGCCCATAAATACCCATTGGTTCAAATAAAATCATTACTACCAAAATTGCGGCAAATATTCCTACCTCAATTCCCGGAATTGCCAAAGAACTAACCCCAAAACTATTAGAAATTACATCGCGAACCATTGCAATAATTTGCGGTAAAAATCCGACCAATATTGCCCCAAAAAACGCCCCATGAATTGAACCTAAACCGCCAATAACAATCATTAATAATAATTGGATTGAAAGAATAAGATTAAATGTCTCATGATTAAAGGCACCGGCAAAATGACCAAGCAAACCACCAGCCAAACCGGTAATAGCGCAGGAAATAGCAAAGGCGCTCATTTTAGTTTTGGTAATATTTACTCCCATAGCTTGAGCCGATATTTCAGAATCGCGCATTGCAATAAAGGCTCTGCCAAGCGGGGCGCGTAATAAATTACGATAAATCAGCAAAATAAAGAGAGTTATAAATAATACTAAAAAATAAAATGCTATAGGGGTTGAATATCTATCAATATTATAGCCAAAAATATCAATTTGTGGAGCAACAAGCCCAACAACGCCGCCCGTAAAAGGTTCGGCAATAACAATAATATCTTCTGTCAGGACAGAAATAGCTAAAGTTGCAATTGCAAGATAAATTCCATGTAGCCTAAGCACAGGAAAAGCAATTATTGCCCCCACAATTCCCGTTATAATTCCCGCTAGGGGAAGCGAGATAATAAATGGCACTCCCTTTTCTAACATAATGACATTTAGATAAGCCCCAAGTGCCATAAAGGCAGCATGGCCAAGACTAACCTGCCCCGTATGGCCGGTTAGCAACATTAGCCCCATTCCCGCAATAGAAAAAATCAGCACATAGGTAACTTCGCCCAGAAAAAAACTATCCAAAAATAGCGGTAATGATAACATTAAAACCAGCAATAACAGATAATAAAAGGCCCGCATTTTATGTTTGAATAATTTAATATCATCATCATAGGAACGTTTGAAAACAAAGCGCATCGCCTAAACCTTTTTTGAATGCATTTGCGAAAATAGACCAGCAGGTCTGAAAATAAGCACCAAAATCATAATTAGATAGGGGGTGATTTGCGAATATCCCGCCGGCAAAGCATAGGCTGCAAAGGGCTCAATAATTCCAATTATTAACCCGCCTATTAGCGCACCGGGGAGCGAACCAAAACCGCCAATCACCGCCGCCGCAAAGGCTTTAATGCCAAGTAGGCCAGTTGAAGGATCTACCGCCCCCTTTGAAGCAAATAATATGCCCGCAACCGCAGCTACCGCCCCAGCAAGAGCCCAAACCAGGCTTTGAATTTTTTTAACCGGAATGCCCATATAATAAGCGGCAAGCTGATTTTGCGATGCTGCCTGCATGGCTTTGCCCAATTTTGCCTTTTTGAAAAATAGAAATAAAAATAAGGTAAGCAGCAAGGTTACAATAATCACAGCCACCTCTTCAAAACCCAGCACAAAACCTAAAAAACGAACCTCTTTACCGGCAAAGGGAGTTTCTAATAATTGCGGCTCATGCGTCCAAATTGCCCCCGCCGCAAAGCGGATAATAAAGCCCAAAGCAATAGTCAGAATAACAAGGGCAATTTGCGGCTGACCAAACATGCGTCGAATAATCAGCATATCCAGCAAATAACCCAAAATTCCCATAATTAATATTGCAATGGGAACAGCTAGCCAAAAATTTATGCCCAAATATTCAGCATTGGTGAGCCAGATGGTGACAAATGCCCCCATCATCATAAAATCACCCTGCGCGAAATTAACCCCTTCCGTTGCCTTGTAAATTAATACAAAGCCCAACGCTATTAGCCCATATACACAACCTTGTGCTAAGCCGCTAATAGCCAATTGAATAAAATCCAAATCTCCCTCCCTTTTCCCTCTGGCAATTTTGCAATTTATTATTTTTGCAATTTTTTAAGCAAATTACCCGCCCCCATAAGAAACCATAACATTATCCTTATGCCAAGCAATATTTTGATAATAAGCGATATTTTGACAAATAATAAATTTATCGCTCAAAAAATATATTTTTAAGCAAATTTACCAAAAGGACTAATAGGCCAATAGCAAAAATTACTGCACCTAAAGGCGCAACCAATAAAAATAATAAATATATTATTGCTATTTCCATTGTTGGGAAAAAAAATTGCTCAATTAAAATAGGCCCAATTCCTATAATTAACAAAATAGAGCCGGTAATTAAAAATGCTTTGGCGGGAAAGGAAATTTTAATTTTCATTTTTCTTTTTCATATTGTTCTTATTTTTCTTGCTGTCCTTATTATTCCTAAAAAATTTGCCGTTAGAGAGAAAATAATCCACCTGAAATAATGTTTGTTTATTATTAATAATGAAGGTGTGGTTAGAAGCAATTATAATATGGTCTTTCATTCCCTCAATTTTGGTGTTTTTTATTGAAACTCTGCCATCATCCCTACCCGGAATTATGGCCGAAGAAAAGGGATCTAAAGTTCTATTGCCGGCAATTATACCAAGCTCATAATTAATTTCTCCCAGTAAAGTTTTTATTTCACTTTGATCGGTAATTAGCTGTTTACCAGCTGGGCCATAAAAAAATTTAAATAAAATATTATTTTGTAAAAGATCGGCAATTTCGCTGCCATTATTGGGAGGGGCTATTTGCACTACTCTGCCTAAATTTTGCGGCCTATATTTGCTAATATAGATTCTGGCAAGTAGGGCGCCCATAGAGTGAGTAACAAAATTTATATTTCTATCACTATTTGCAATATCAGCCAGCTGAATAGCCAGATTATCGGCTAATTTTTCTAAATCATATTTAGTTGAGGCATAATCAATATTTATTACCTCATATCCTTTTGCCGATAAAAATTTGGCCATTTTTTGCATATTACCACTATTACGGGCAATGCCGTGTAAAATTATTACATAATCCTTTTCTGCCGGTTGCACATTCTCGTTCTCGGCAGAAAAAAGGCTAGCGGGAAGAAAAAGAATAATAATTAAAATAATTAATAAAATTTTTTTGCCCATTGCTTTAATTTAATTGCCTTTGAGCCAACGTCCATAATAGATTATTTGCTTGCTCTGTGGACTTATTTATCCACTTAATATTGATATTACTATGGCTTAATATGTGCCCTTGCCATTCTTTCAATTAACAAATCATAATATGCCTGCGCATCTAAATCATTAATATAAAAAACATTTTTCTTCAGCCCCATTCTTCCCCACCAATCAACCACAGTCATACCGCGCGTTAATTCATCTTTTTTGGAAATAGTAACATTTACTAATTTACCGGAAAAAATTTCAGGTTTTAATAGCCAGGCAACGGTTGTAGGGTCATGTAAGGGGCCTCCTTCTGTACCCATTTTAATTTCATCATGCAATTTGTTAAATTTCAGCATATGATAAAATGCTTCCATATGTTTTCCACCGGCTGCGCGTAATTTTTCCAACCTATTTTTTGTTGAAAGTGCTTTATGGGTGCAATCAAGCGGTATCATTGTAATGGGTGAACCACAATTTATTACTATATCGGCCGCTTCTGGATCCACATAAATATTATATTCAGCTGCAGGAGTAATATTGCCCCCTTCAGAACGCGCCCCGCCCATAATTACAATTTCTTGTATTCGTTTAGCAATTTCCGGTTGTTTTTTGATGGCAAGAGCAATATTTGTTAAGGGGGCAATGGCGCAAATTGTGACTGAATTAGGCTCATTTTGCATAATTAAGTCAATAATTTTATCGGGTGCGAACCCTTTAGCCTCTTTTATTTTAGGATCAGGTAAATCATAGCCCTCAAAACCGGTTTGCCCATGCACATGTTCAGCCGTTATTAATTCTCTTTCAAGCGGGCGGGCAGCACCCTTATAAACTGCTATTTCTGTGCGCCCAATAAGTTCAAGCGTTTTAAGAGCGTTAATAGTTGTCTGTTCAACGCTGACATTACCACCAACTGTTGTTATTGCTAAAAGCTCAATCTCTTTTGGAGAACCAAGCGCCATTAAAAAGGCCGCTGCATCGTCCGGAGAGGGATCTGTATCTATTATTATTTTACGAACCAATTTTTACTCCAGTGGCGGGTTAAATCCCGCTTCTTTATTTTCGTTTCGTATAATGTAAAAGACTTAACCAGCTTTTATTATAATTACAACTATATTTTTACCGAAATTAAATAGAAATAATTCTAAATTTAGTTTCTCGTTAAAATCCTACCAAAATATTAATAACAATAATTTGAATTTAGCATAAATAATAAAACCGGTAATATATCCCGAGGGGAGTATTGAAAGAGCTCTAATATAAATAGAGGGTGAGAAGTAAGGGGTGGAGGGTTTACTGATGAAAAGAAGAATTTTTATAGCCGGTATTTTGACCTTAACAATAGGTGCAAATAGTTCTTTTGCTCACGAAGCCTTTGTGCTTGATGATAAATATAAGCCGCAATTGGTTGATTTTTCGGGCTATGAAGTTGGAACAATTATAGTAGATCCGCAAAATAAGTTTCTCTATCTGGTTGAGAGCAAAACCAAAGCCCGCCGCTATGGTGTGGGGGTGGGTAGGGCCGGATTAGCCTGGAAGGGAGAGGCTGTTGTTGGGCGCAAAGCCAAATGGCCGCGCTGGACACCTACTAAAAATATGATTAAGCGCGAGCCGGAAAAATATGCCCGTTTTGCCAATGGGGTGCCGGGAGGAATAAATAATCCGCTTGGGGCAAGGGCGCTTTATTTATATCGTAATGGGCGCGATACGCTTTATCGCATTCACGGAACAAATGAACCCTGGACTATTGGCAAAGCAATTTCTAATGGTTGTATTCGTTTAACCAATGAATATGTTAAAGATTTATATGAACGGGTGCCCATTGGAGCTAAAGTCATAGTTCTATAAATATATATTCCGGAAATAGCAAAGGATAGGCTTTCACTTTTTGTGAAATTGCTCTATCATGTAAAAATCAATAATTTTAGGCAATAATTTAGGTATAAAATGGCAGAAGATAATATTTTTAGCGAAGTTGATGAGGAACTTCGAAATGAGCGCATGCGCAATTTGTGGAAAAAATATGCGCCTTTTATTTTTGCTTTGGCCGGAGCCATTATATTTTTAGTGGCGGCAAAAGAGGGTTGGGATTATTATCAAAAATCTGTTTCTTCAAAATCGGCTGACAAATTTTACGCAGCAATTGATTTGCTGCAAAATAATAATATTGAAAAAGGTAAAATTGCTCTTGATAAATTAATAGAGGAGGGTTCGGGTCAATATCCGCTTTTGGCAGAATTTCGTAAAGCGGCAATCTTATTAAATGAAGGGAAAAATCAGCAGGCCGCTGAAAATTTTGATAATATTGCCAATAGGCAAAGTGATAAGAATTTACGTAATTTAGCCTTGCTTTATTCCGCATTGGCATTATCTGATTTGGGTGATGTTGAAGCGGTCAATGCAAGGCTTAGCGGATTAATTGCTGCGGATAATCCATTTAGTGTGACTGCTCAGGAAATATTGGGGCTAACCTATTATGCAGGGGGGGATATTGATAAGGCACGGGAAATATTTACAAATATTACCACAAATCCGCTTGCCTCAAATGATAGTCTAAGTCGCGCGCAAATATATATTGCCCAGCTAATTGCGCAAGGGGCAAAAGAGCCTCAATCATTAGCAGCAACGCAAATTATTAATAATGATAATAATGCTGACCAAGATTCAAATGGCGAAAATTCTGCTAATTAACATCTAAATTCACTTAATGGTAAAATGGAAATAAGCGTTGCTATTGTAGGCCGCCCAAATGTTGGCAAATCAACCCTATTTAACCGTCTGGCGGGGAAAAAGCTTGCTTTGGTTGATGATAGGCCGGGTGTTACGCGTGATAGGCGCGAGGCAGAGGGAAAAATTGCGGATTTAAGATTTAGACTAATTGATACGGCAGGATTTGAAAATGTAAAAGATGATAGTCTTGCCGCCAGAATGCGCGCGCAAACCGAAATAGCAATTAAAGAAGCCGATATAATATTATTCATGGTTGATGCGCGCTCTGGAAGAGTGCCGCTTGATGAAAATTTTGCTATGATTTTACGAAAAGCGAATAAGAGAGTTTATTTGCTAGCCAATAAGGCTGAGGCAAAATTAGTTCAAGAGGAAATTAATGAATTTTACGCGCTTGGTTTTGGCGAACCAATTGCCATTTCTGCCGAACATGGGCTTGGTATTAGTGATATTTATTCGCTTATTAATAAGGAAATAGAGCGGGTAAAGGGTGATAGGAAAAATGGCGAACAAAATGAAGAAAATAAGAAGCCGCAAATTGAAATTGATGTTATTGAGGAAGTAAAAAGTGAAAAAAATATTCGCTGGAATCCAAATCGCTATCTCAATATAGCAATAATTGGTCGCCCAAATGCAGGAAAATCAACCTTAATAAATAGGCTTGTTAATGAAGAAAGATTATTAACCGGGCCAGAGGCGGGAATAACGCGCGATTCAATTTTGGTTCCCTGGAAGTGGAAAGGCAGAATAATTAATCTAGTTGATACTGCCGGAATTAGGCGGCGAGCTAAGGTGCAGGAAAAATTAGAAAAGCTGGCAGTTTCTGATGCTTTGCGGGCTATTCAATATGCCGAAATTGTTGTCCTTTTATTAGATGCAACTAAACCATTTGAAAAACAGGATTTACATTTGGCCGATTTAGTTGAACGTGAGGGTAGAGCATTGATTATTGCTTTGAATAAGTGGGATTTGATAAAGGATAAAAATGCAACCCTAGCCCATTTAAGAGAAAGGTGCGAAAGATTATTGCCACAATTACGCGGCGTACCCCTGATAATATTATCGGGCTTAAAGGGGAAAAATATTAATGGATTAATGCAGGCAATATTTAATATTGAACGCGCCTGGAATATTCGTATTTCTACCGCTTCTCTTAATCGCTGGCTTGAGAAAATTATTGCAATGCACCCCCCGCCGGCAATTTCGGGGCGACGAATAAAATTGCGCTATATAACGCAGATAAAATCACGCCCCCCAACTTTTATTCTATTTTGTTCGCGCCCTGATGCGCTGCCAAATGCTTATAGGCGCTATATTATAAATGGATTGCGACAAGAATATAATATATGGGGCACCCCAATTCGCCTTTGGGTGCGCGGGGGGAAAAATCCTTATATTGAAAAAGGGAAAAAATAGTCGGCCGTGAAGATTTTATCGCTCGGAAATCAGAAGTCGGAAATCGGAAAAATATCCATCAAAATTGCAAGAAAACTACACTAAATGCGAATGCCACAGCAAGCTTACGAAAGAGTTGGCGCTATCTTTCACCCATTCACCAAATTGGAACTAAAACACCTAAGGAAATGGTTAGTTGACGTCTCACCCAGCAACCCACTGGGTATGCTCGCGGGAGAAAGCCAATTCAGCCTCATTGACAAAATCTGAAAACTCTTCTTCAGTTTTTACTGCATCGGAATTACCTTTGATTATGCCAATCTCATGTGCGGTTAAATTATAACTTGCGGTCAATTCGCCATGTCACTTCATCTGAAGCCAGCCGAGGGCAAAGGATACCAAAACAATCATTGGATCAAAAGCAAGTGTGGCTTGCGAAAATCCCAACTGATCCGCATTCAAGCTAATTGCTGCACCAATGTAAATAATGATGACCAACCAAAACCAACGCCGTTGCGCCATCTTATTGGCGGACGACTTTTTTTGAATACAAGTTCTTTGATCGTCAATTCGATTCTTCACATAGAAAGAAACTCGATCTTCCAAAGAGAGTTTTCGAATCTCAACCATTGACTCGGTAACTTGCTCTACAGCAGTAACCTCCAAATTTTCTGCAATATTACGATTTGCCTGCAGAATATTACGAAGAAGATTCCGAAAATTGCCTTTGGGTATTTCGATACTTTTGGTATTCTCGAAGGGGTGGGCGCGCATTGAAAATCGCCAAGTGGATGTTTTTACAGTGACCCTGCCCCCAATTTAGATCCGCTTACGAGTAGGGCCTTTGATTGATATTTGTTCACTTTTTGTTGATTTGCAACTATTTTGTTTCTTTCTTTGTTTAGACTTTGTTTAATGCCGCGATTGGAGAAAGAGTACATCAATCCTATCCTAGCCACCACCGGCTACAACTTCCGCCCTATCCCTAAATCTACCAAACCTCTTTGGTGCAAAATCCGGATAAGGCTAATATCAAAACATTTAGCAAAAATCGCATAGTTCACGGTCGACGATTTCTGACTTCCGACTTCTGATTTCTGAACGATAGAACTCTTCAGGGACAACTATATATACGCATATATCACACCTAAATATTTTTCGGGGATAAGCCAAACCAAGAGGTTGCACAAGATTCACAACATATTGTATTGTAACCCCAACCGGGCTGCGACTAGATAATAGGGCTGCAACCAGATGATAGGGTGGACGGCTGATAGGGTATGGTAGGGCGGCAGTAGGGTAGCCAGGTGGTGGAGTTAGTCAGCTGGTGTGGACAGTTAGGCAATGCGGCGAACCAGACCCTGTCGTGTGCAGGGTGTTAAGATATCGAGGGTGCCAAGATGCTGAAATTTTGGAGTGCTAGGTTTGCTGGGGCGTTGAGTCTTACTGGGTTGCTGACATGCCGGCTTTGCTCAACTTTTGGGAATTAGTAAGGTAAAACATCCAGTAGAAAATGGAAAATATAAAGGGGGTATAGGGACATATATAAAGACGTGTCGGGATTGGCGCCATATATAAAAAAGATATATAAAAAGGTGATCTGTTGGAAGTTGTTAGCAGGGCTATATATTGTGAGATTATAAACTAGCGGGGATGCAAACTAATATATGGGGGTTGTGATATTGAAGGTGGCACATATGCCAGTCAAATAGAAACCAGGAAGCCTATAGGCTGAGCGGCGGCACTGGGCTAGGGGCTATGTGTAAACTTAAGCGGTTATAGTGTTGGGAACTTACATAGCCTGTTTGCCCGATCAATGTGACTAAATAGTATTTCTGACCGATATATAACATATCGGCGTGGTGTTGGATTCTGTTTATTTAGAGAAAGGTAAATAATTTATGGGCTGGACTGATGAACGAGTTGAAATATTAAAAAATCTATGGGCTAAGGGTCTTACCGCCAGTCAGATCGCGCTGGAATTGGGCGAGGGTGTTACCAGAAATGCGGTAATAGGCAAGGTGCACCGCTTAAAATTGGCTCCCCGCGCTAAATCCACATCAACTCAAACCCGCACACGCACTACTATCAGACCAACAAGAAAAAGCACAACAATCCGTAGCACTACAAATATCGCTTATAGTGCACCAAAAAGACGCTCACTCAGCGCAAAAATTCCAGCAGGCGCCCCCGCCCTTAAATCTTCACCGCAAAGTGAGAATGAGCTTAAAATAGCCCGCAATGAAGCATATGAATTACATATTCCTCCCGATGAAAGAGTGAGCCTACTTGAATTAACTGAAGATAAATGTAAGTGGCCAATAGGTGACCCTCTTCATGCGGATTTTTATTTTTGTGGACGAAAATCGCTGGAGGCAAAACCATATTGCGAATTTCATTCAAAACGAGCTTATCATAGAATAGAAAAAAAGAAGAAATGAATTTCAAATTCTTTTATCAAAGCAAGTAAACATAGGTAATAAGCCACAAAGATCGTTAAGTTATGGTTGGCACTGCTCTTTTGCAGTGCTATATTTATTTATGGAACTAAGGAAATAAAGAGAAGGAAAATATGTATTCAATTGGTGAATTGGCAAATAGGACGGGGGTAAAAATCCCGACAATTCGTTATTATGAAAAAATAGGCTTAATTGCAGAACCATATAGGTCTGAGGGCAACCAAAGGCGATATGAAAAAGATGGGTTAGAGCGCTTATTATTTATAAAACATGCACGCCAATTGGGACTTTCATTAGAAGATATTTACGAATTAATCCAACTAAGCTCAAAACCGGAGCAATCATGTAAATCAGCGCATGATATTGCCAATAGACATCTGGAGATGATTAAACAAAAAATTGCAAATCTTAAGCTATTACAAAAGGAACTTAAACGTATTAGCTCTTTGTCTGATAAGGGGCATGTGGGAGAGTGTAAACTTATTGAAGCTTTGGCAGATCATTCCCTTTGTTCGGGTGAACATTAGGTTTTAAGCAAAATATATTTTGATTAAACATGTATTAGTTGAGATTTATACTGACAATCTTTTTCCCCACTTTAATATGTAACGAGAAAATAATTAGTCACCCGTGAAGAATTTTTAACATATTTATATTTCTTGATATTTTACTCGTATTGCGCATTTGATATTGCAAGATTTTACCTCTTTATGTGTAGTTTTCTTGCAATTTGCTATGGATATTTTTGCGATTTCCAGCTTCCGCCTTCTAACTTCTGATTTCTGCCTTCCGACTTCTGAGCGATAATCAGCATTTACCCATAAATTCTTATGCTCTGTTCGGTAAAATTCCTAAAATTACGAATAAAGCCGCGACCAAAGGGAATTTTCACCCAATATTTTTACCAACTCTTTATGCGCTGCTAATTCTTCTTTACTCAACCTTGATTTAAGGGGTGTCGGGCGGGTTTTAATATTATTTATTTCTCCTTTTGCCATTATTTCGCTCTCTTTGGCGCCCTCTTGCGCCAAAGAAAAACTTACCTGTCTTCCCCCTATTAATTCCAAATAGATTTGCGCTAAAATTTTCGCATCTAGTAAAGCGCCATGTAAATCACGATGCGAATTATCAACCCCATAATGTTTGCAAAGAGCATCAAGGCTGACCCTGGCACCAGGATGAACCTTGCGCGCTAATAAAACAGTATCAATTATTTTATTTTTAATTGGCTGATAATTTATTTTTTTCAGTTCAAAATTCAAAAATCCCAAATCAAAAGGAGCATTATGAATTATTAGGGGAGAATTTCCTATAAATGCTAAAAACTCATCGGCAATATCTGCAAAAATTGGCTTATCGGCTAAAAATTCGTCCGATAATCCGTGTATATTAAATGCTTCCATAGGCATTTCGCGCTCTGGATTTATATAAATATGGTAATATTTATCGGTTGGAACATGATTTATTAATTCAACACAACCAATTTCAACTATTTTGTCACCCTCACTTGGCTTAAAACCGGTTGTTTCCGTATCTAATACTATTTCACGCTCCATTTAATCGCTCCCAACCTCTATAATCACCAGTTTTACCATTAATTTTCAACCATTTAACTTTTAGTTTTAGATTAAAATTTTTATTATTTTTTTTACCTCCTGCTCACACACAGAAATAGGTTGCGAACTATCAATGGTAAAATCAGCCCTTTTTATTTTCTCTTCTTGCTCCATTTGATTTTGTAAAATTATTTCTAATTTTTCTTTTGTCATATTTTTGCGTTTTAACGCTCTTTCAACCAATAATTCTTTCGGACAATAAACAACCAACACTCCGGAAAAATTATGATTTTCATTGCTTTCAAATAATAATGGAATTTCTATAACTATTAATTTTTCACCCTCTTTCTTGCTTTTTTCAATAAATTCTTGTTGTTTTTTACGCACAAGCGGGTGAATTATTTGTTCTAATTTTATTAAATTTTCCGGCTGTTGTGTAATTATCTGGCTTAATATTTCCCTATCCACTTTATTATTCTTTATAGCTTTTGGGAAAATTTTTGCTATTTTTTCAACCGCCTCATTTTGATAAAGCTGGTGAACTATTTCATCAGAACTAAGCGTTTTAATATTATTTTTTGCAAATAATTGCAAAATTGTCGTTTTCCCTGTGGCAATAGATCCGGTTAGAGCCAGAATATACATTATTTTTCGTCCAGGTTAAATTTTTCTCCCAACAATATATACATATATTTTAGCAGCTCATCATCAATTTCGGGCTCTTGTAAAAACCATTTTTTGAAAGGTAAAACCGCTTGATTTAACAACATTCCCAAACCATCAACAGTTTTTAATCCTTGTTTTTTCGCCTCTATTAATAAAGGGGTGTTTATCGGTCTATAAACAATATCATTAATAATTACATTTTTAGGCAATTTATCTAAAGCCAGATTATCAAATTTTGTGCTATCCATTCCAATAGAAGTTGTATTTACCAAAATAGAAATATTTGGGGCAAGAAAAGCAAAATTTTCAAATTTATGGGCAATAATTTGCACATCATGACCACAATATTTGCCTAAATCTTTTGCAAGATCTATTGCTTTTGCAAAAGTTCGGTTCAGAATATGAATTTTGGCAAATTTCCGCCTTAAAAGCGCATAAATTATCGCTCTTGATGCCCCTCCGGCTCCCAATATTAAAGCCTGTTTTTGTTGTGCTTTATTTGCCCAATCTGGCACTTGATAATCTAAATTTGCCAAAAATCCCAGCCAGTCACTATTAAAACCATAAATCTGATTTTGTTTTATATGAACACAATTTATCGCACCAATTTCCCTGGCGCTTTTATCAATTTCATCACATAAAATTAGGGCATTTTCCTTATAGGGAACGGTTATATTACCACCAATAAATTCTCCTTTTTTTAAGCGCTTAAAAAATTCAATTAATTCTCTTTTATTTTGCAAATTAAACGGCTCATAAGTGGCGTTAATATTATATTTTTTATGCCAAAATTGGTGCAATTTGGGTGATAGAGAATGTTTTATTGGGTGGCCAATAATAAAGGTTTTTTTCATTTTTACACAGTTTAAGAT
>WFXU01000062.1 GCA_015490455.1 Hyphomicrobiales bacterium | reverse complement strand
TTTTTCGCACCACAGGCCGTGTTTCCAAACTTGCGAAAACGGCCGGTCGGCTTAATCCGTTGATATAAAAGGGATTGCCCAACCGGACGAGCTTTGGACTTCGTCCGGAGAAAACAGAGAATCTGGGGGCAAACAGAGAATGAAAGGCGGGAAAAGAGGGAGAATCAGGCGGGTGGAGAACGGGTCTGGAAAGATGTAAAACGGGCGCAAACCCTTTGAAAACAAGGGGAAACAGAAAACCCGTCGTCCCGGAGAAGACCTGCGGAGAGACGGGTTGTCTTTTTTCAAATGGTGGAGCCAGACGGGATCGAACCGACGACCTCTTCGCTGCCAGCGAAGCGCTCTCCCAGCTGAGCTATGGCCCCATTATCAAACTATCATTATAGCCGTAAATTATCCCCCAATAGTAAATTATATGCAAATAAAGAGATAATTATTCATCTTGCGTCCCCGCAGTTGGCACAACAAGATCTATTTTTGTATCATCATCATCAACTTCTAAAAATGTATCTTCCTGGTCAGCATTTATATTATCATCTACCTCAACATCTGCAACATCAGGAATATCCTCAACCACGCTTGCTTCATCTTCTAATTCATCAAGCGATATGATTTCCGGATCATTTATATTAACTTCAACCGCTACCTCATCAATAATAGTCGCCTCTTTTTCTGCATCGCTATTTTCAGGCTGATCGGCTTGTGAAGGAATAATAAATTGGGCGCCACAGGCAGGACAAATTATAGGATCTCTGTTCAAATCGTAAAACTTAACCTCGCATTCCTGACACCGGCGTTTTGTTCCTCTTTCAAGCTTTGCCACTTTAATCCCCTATTGTTAAATATTGTATGTTAAACCTGCTAATATAATTTGTTTTTCCGCTAACTCCGATAAATTAGATTTGCTCTTAATGTCAAATCTAAAATGAAATTTTTGCATCTTTGTGTGCAGATTAAAATTCTTACGCAAAAATATAGTATATTTTTTTAAGACACCATGTTAAATGCCAACATAGTCATAGTCAGAATAGTCAGAGCAATATTTAACATTAACTATATTTTATGAAAAATTATAAAATTAAAGCCAAGCCAATCATTGCCAAAGCTGCAAATTCTCCCTTAAGGGGCATAATTAATTTGCCAGGCGATAAGTCAATATCTCATCGCGCTATAATTCTTGGGTCGCTCGCCAATGGTATAAGCCATATTGAGGGTTTGTTAGAGGGTGAGGATATATTGGCAACAATCAATGCTATGCGCCTGCTTGGAGCAAAAATCAAAAAAATTGATAATATTTATCAAGTAGAAGGAGTCGGCAAAAAGGGGTTAAAAAAGAGCGAT
Organism: Hyphomicrobiales bacterium; assembly: GCA_015490455.1. Classification (GTDB taxonomy): domain Bacteria; phylum Pseudomonadota; class Alphaproteobacteria; order Rhizobiales; family Devosiaceae; genus S141-66. Next base: position 8,498 of record WFXU01000062.1, on the reverse strand, counting down.
AAGCCGCTTGATTTTGGCAATTCCGGCACGGGAGTGCGGCTTATTATGGGGCTTGCTGGGGCATATAATTTTACCACCAGCTTTATTGGTGATAAATCACTCAGCTCAAGACCAATGGATAGGGTGCTAGAGCCGCTAAAAGAAATTGGAATAAAAATTATTGCGCAAAATAATGGAAAATTACCAGTCACCTTACAGGGACCAGAACAATTAAAAGCAATAAATTATCTTGTTCCTGTGCCTTCTGCACAGGTAAAATCAGCATTGTTGCTTGCCGGATTAAAAAGCAAATATAAAACAATAATAAGGGAGAGCGTAAAAACTCGCGATCATAGCGAAAAAATGCTAAAAGGATTTGGCGCAGATATAAATATTTCAGATGGGAATAATGGATCAGTAAAAATTGAAATGGAAGCAAGCCCTGTTCTTAGAGGGCAAAAACTTACTATTCCGGGCGATCCGAGTTCGGCTGCCTTTGCGATTGTTGCCGCTTTAATCGTGCCCGGTTCTGAAATTTTAATCAAAAATATTCTTCTTAATCCCACCCGCACCGGCTTAATAACCACCCTAAAAGAAATGGGGGCAAATATTGAAATATTAAATAGACATATTATAGCTGAAGAAGAAGTTGCGGACTTAAAAGTAAAATATTCTAAACTGAAAGGGGTTAAAGTGCCTTCTTCTCGCGCCCCTTCCATGATTGATGAATATCCGATTTTGGCCGTTGCCGCCTCTTACGCCAAAGGAAGGACAATAATGTCTGGAATTGGAGAAATGCGCATAAAAGAAACAGATAGAATAGCCCTTATTGCCAGTGGATTAAAGGCAAATGGGGTAAATTCTATTGAGGGAGAAGATTATTTAATTATAGAGGGAGCGGAAAAAATCACGGGAGGAGCAAAAATAAAAACTGAACTTGATCACCGTATAGCCATGACCTTTTTAATTATGGGACAGGGAGCCGAAAACCCAATAGAAATAGATGATGGCAGCGTCATAGCTACTTCCTATCCCAGCTTTATAGACGATTTTAGAAAAATTGGGGCTAAATTTGAATATTGAAAAATATGATTATTGCAATTGATGGGCCGGCCGCTTCCGGAAAGGGAACTATCGCTAAAGGCTTGGCCAGACATTACGGTCTAAAACATCTTGATACTGGCCTATTATATAGGGCGGTAGGGCAAAAAATGCTTTCCTACCTACACCTAAATGATAAGGATTTTGCGCAAAAAGCCATAGAAATAGCTAAAAATCTTGATAAATCTTTACCTAATAAGGATCAGCTTGCTACCCCGCAAATCGCCAATGCTGCGGCAAAAATTGCCAAAATTGAGGGAGTTCGTGAGGCATTGAGACAATATCAACGCGACTTTGCTAAGCAAAAGGGGGGGGCTGTCTTAGATGGGCGCGATATTGGCACTAAAATATGTCCAAATGCCGATGTGAAATTATTCATTACTGCCAAAGCAAAAATCCGCGCAAAAAGACGCGCCAAAGAATTAATGGCAAGGGGAATAAAAATAGATGAAGCAGAAATATTACGCCAAATAATAGAACGCGATGAAAGCGATAAAAATAATAAAGCTGGTAATTTCTATATGGCAAAAGATTCCCACTTGCTAGATAATTCAAAATTGGATATAGAAGAAACGCTTCGCAAGGCCATTGCGATTATTGATGCGCAAATAGCCAAAAGGAGTGATAATAGTTAAGGTCGCGCTAATAATTGTGCGCCTATGTATTTACAAAGGTTGCTCTAAGCTCGCTCTGGCTATTATCAAATCCAACCCCTTTTGGCCATTTTGCTCATAATAATTACTAAATGGACTTACATTTGCTATTTTAACGGCAGGCGGTGGGTAGCCGGTGACAGGCAGCTGTGGCAGGTGACAAGCGCAGGGCGGTAAGTGACGGGCAAGCAGGTTGACTATTAACTGAATATTTTTCTGTCTGACCTTTGCCCCTTCGCTGTAGCTCAAATTGGATGTGCTAATTAATATTTGCACTTCTAAAGCGGGTTAAACTTAGTAAGTCTATTTTAGAACAATGGATAAAGCGAAAAAATCCAATTTCTTAGCTATTTTGCGTCGGTCCGCTATGGGCGGAAACCAATTAAATAGCTAATGAATTTGGTAATATAATTTCAACCAAACCGACGCATAATGGAGCATTATTTTGACACAACCAAATGCAACTAAACCAACTGTAACTCAAGAAGATTTTGAAGCCCTTTTAATGGATTCATTTGTTGACAATGAACCAATGGAGGGGGCTGTCGTTAAGGGTCGTATTGTGGCCATAGAAAAAGATCTGGCGATAATTGATGTAGGACTTAAGACGGAGGGGCGCGTTCCGCTAAAAGAATTTGGCGCAGCCGGAGTTGATGGTTCTCTAAAAGTCGGCGATGAAGTGGAAGTCTATATTGAACATATAGAAAATTCTATGGGCGAAGCGGTTCTTAGTCGCGAGAAAGCGCGCCGCGAAGAAAGCTGGCAAAGGCTAGAAAAACTTAGTGAGGCTGGCGAAAGAGTTAAGGGGAAAATATTTAATCAGGTTAAGGGTGGATTTACCGTTGATTTAGATGGAGCCACGGCATTTTTACCACGCTCACAAGTTGATATTCGCCCAATACATGATATTTCTCCGCTGATGAATGTTGAACAACCCTTTATGATTCTTAAAATGGATAAAAGGCGGGGCAATATTGTTGTTTCGCGCCGTGCTATCCTGGAAGAAAGCCGCGCCGAACAACGTTCCGAAATAGTAGGAAAACTTGAGGAAGGACAGATAGTTGAAGGTGTTGTTAAAAATATCACCGATTATGGCGCCTTTATAGATCTTGGCGGTATTGATGGTCTATTACATGTAACCGATATTGCATGGCGCCGCGTTAATAATCCTGCGGAGGTTCTCTCCATTGGGGACACAATAAAGGTAAAAGTTATTCGTGTTAATCAAGATACTCACCGTATTTCATTGGGAATGAAACAATTAGAATCCAACCCGTGGGAGGGAATAGATAGTAAATTCCCCTTAGGTGGCAAATTTACCGGTCGGGTGACTAATATTACCGATTATGGCGCATTTGTCGAGTTAGAGCCCGGAATTGAAGGGCTTATCCATGTTTCTGAAATGAGCTGGACCAAAAAGAATGTGCATCCGGGAAAAATTGTTTCAACCTCGCAGGAAGTTGAGGTAATGATTTTGGAAGTTGATCCTGAGCGTCGGCGTATTTCGCTTGGCTTAAAACAATGTATGGAAAATCCCTGGAAGAGTTTTGCAGAAAAATATAAAGTTGGCTCTGTTGTTGAGGGAGAAGTCAAAAATAAGACCGAGTTTGGTTTATTTATCGGGCTTGAAGGCGAGGTTGATGGTATGGTGCACCTTTCAGACCTTGATTGGGATCGTCAGGGCGAAGAGGCGCTTGAAGACTATAAGCGTGGTGACATTGTCAAAGCCAAATTGCTGGATATTGACGTTGAAAAAGAGCGTATTTCTCTTGGTATCAAACAGCTTGTTGCAGATACAAAGGTTGAGCAAGCCGATAGTTCTGGCATTCATAAAGGAGCGGTTGTAACCGGCACGGTTAAGTCGGTTAGCGATAATGGTATTGAGGTTGAGATAGCCGATACCGATATTGTGGCCTTTATTCGCCGTGCGGATCTCTCACGCGATAGGGCTGAACAAAGACCAGATAGATTTGCCGTTGGTGATAAGTTAGACGCACGTGTCACCCAATTTGACAAGAAAACAGGTCGCACAGTTCTTTCTATTAAAGCGCTTGAAATTGCCGAAGAAAAAGAAGCGGTGGCACAATATGGCTCAACCGATTCTGGTGCTTCGCTTGGTGATATTCTTGGCGCAGCGCTAAAGGGCAAACAAGAAAAATAACGCTTAACCTTGTCGGCAAAGGCTAACTTTGCCGACAAATTTTATCAATATGGATTAGTTAATTATCCAAGAAACTTCTTAATTTACGACTGCGGCTTGGATGTTTTAGTTTACGTAAGGCTTTTGCCTCAATTTGACGAATACGTTCGCGCGTTACGCTAAATTGCTGTCCCACTTCTTCAAGCGTATGATCAGTATTCATGCCAATACCAAAGCGCATTCTTAATACTCGCTCTTCGCGTGGCGTTAAAGAAGCTAAAACTCTCGTCGTTGTATCGCGTAAATTAGAGTGAATAGCACTATCAATCGGCTGTTGAGCATTAGTATCGGGAATAAAATCGCCAAGATTACTATCTTCCTCATCACCAACCGGTGTTTCAAGTGAGATAGGCTCTTTAGCAATTTTGAGAACTTTTCTTACTTTATCAAGCGGCATTTGCAGTTTGGCGCTAAGCTCTTCTGGCGTTGGCTCGCGCCCTATTTCATGTAATATTTGCCGCGAAGTTCTGACAATTTTATTGATAGTCTCAATCATATGCACAGGAATGCGGATAGTTCTGGCCTGATCGGCAATAGAGCGGGTTATAGCTTGCCTAATCCACCATGTGGCGTAGGTTGAAAATTTATAACCGCGCCTATATTCAAACTTATCAACCGCTTTCATAAGGCCAATATTGCCCTCCTGAATAAGGTCAAGAAACTGTAAACCGCGATTAGTATATTTTTTGGCAATAGAAATAACCAGACGCAAATTTGCTTCAACCATTTCTTTTTTGGCAATAGCTGCCTCGCGTTCGCCCTTTTGCACCTTATTTACCAAATTTCTAAATTGCCCAATATCCAAACCGGTTTCGGTTGCTAAAGTATGAATTTCCGAACGCAGATCTTCAATTGTATCATATTCGCGCTTTACAAATTCTGCCCAGCCCTTACCAACAATAGTTGCAACCTTCTTTGTCCAATCCGGATCAAGCTCATTACCATAATAAGCATCAAGGAATTTCTCGCGTTTTATCCCGTAACTTTCTGCCAGGCGCATAAGTTTACCCTCAGTGCGCATAAGGCGTTTATTTATATCATAAAGCTGTTCAACTAGGCTCTCTATACGCGAATTATTAAGCGAGAGAGATTTAACATGTTTAATTACCTCTTCATGCAGTTTGGCTAATTTTTTAACTTCTGCGGGTTTTAATTTTCTTGCAGCTAATTTATCTTCGGTATGCCGATCCTGAATTTTACGCATTTGCGCGTAAATTTTAGCGATTTCGTCAAATGTTTTTACCACTTGCGGTTTTAATTCCGCTTCCATCGCCGAAAGAGAAAGATTAGCCTCAAAATCGTCTTCATCTTCTTCCTCTGTATTTTCATTACGCAATAATTCGCCATCGGCATTTATTACCCCATCGCCAATGGCGCTGCTTCTTGGAGCAGGTGTTGCAACTACTCCCTTATCATCGGTTTGTGCATTTTCTTCATTTGCCGCAATGGCAGATATTTGTTTGGCATCAGGTCCAGCATAAGTCGCTTCTAAATCTATAATATCTCGCAATAAAATTTCTTCATTATTTAACTGATCGCGCCAAATAATAATTGCCTGAAATGTAAGTGGACTTTCACAAAGTCCGGCAATCATAGTTTCTCGCCCCGCCTCTATTCGCTTAGCGATAGATATTTCACCCTCACGCGATAATAGTTCAACCGCGCCCATTTCGCGTAAATACATACGAACCGGATCATCAGTTCTGTCTGAGCCAGCACGAGCGTTAGAATTAGCCGCTATAGCAGTTCCCGAACTTACAGTTGCAACCGCCGTTCCGCTGGCTCCCTTTTCGCTATCAGATCCTTCATTTTCTTCAATATCCTCTTCATCAATTACATTAATGCCCATTTCAGAAAACATGGACATCATATCTTCAATTTGTTCTGAGGTTACTTCATCACTAGGAAGAACCGCGTTAATTTCCTCATAGGTAACGTAGGAACGTTTTTTTGCTAACTTAATCAGCTTCTTAACAGCTCCATCTGTTAGGTCTAAAAGCGGTCCATCAATTGCATCATTATTTTGTTGTGATTTTTTACTTTGTTCGGTTTCCGCCTTGTTGGCCATATATCTCTCCAAAAGTAATTTTAACTATGCTGCAAACAAACTACTCGCTTGATGGCACATTTATGGATAATTTGAGGTTAATATTTTAGAAGAAATATATAAATTCCTTCTAAAGATTAATCCACTTGCCGGAATTGAATAATTTTGCAATTAATATAAATTATTTCTCAAATATTGCCCATTATTCGCCCAGATAGTGAACCAAACCCTTCAATTAATGCTTCTGTCCCATCAACGGTTGAAATTTGATTTTGTATATCGCGCAGCTTCTCAAGATTTTCTTCGCTTAATTCTTCGCCCAGCGCAATTTCTGCTGCCCTTAGCTCTTTATTTAGTTGAACTGATTTATAATGCAAGGCCAAAGCGTGTTTTAGGCCAATTTCGGCGTCATTTTTTGCAATTTCTGCCCTAATTTGCCAAATTCCTTGCCTGTTCAATAGGTTCTGCATTTTTTTTAGCGAATCTTCATACCCCTTTTTAACTAATTTTTTTTCCATTTCTTTGGCTTCTACATCAGGAAAATTTGCGATAATGTCCAAAATATCGCTTAATATTTGCCGTGCTAAATTATTTTCAAATTCAAGTTGAGCCAAATCTTCAAGCCGTTCTTCAATCAAGCTGGGATGATTTATCAGACACATTAAAATAGCCGCTTCGCGTGCACTAATATCTTGTGCAACAGATGATTTTAAGAGTGGTGAATTTTTTAATTCTTCTGATGGAGTAAGATTTGTTACATTAAATTTTCCTGTTTTAGTAAAATTCTTCTTGCCTGTGCTGTTTTTTGTATAAAAGTGGGGAGTAAATAATTTATGTAATTTTTCAGCAAAAAGTTGCAAATAGTGACGGCGCACCGATGGGTGCTTAATTATATTTGCCTTTTTTTTGAGATTATCTTCAAGTTCGGCGCGTTTCTCTGGAGTTTGTGGGACTATCCCGCCCGTTTCAATTTCCCAAACCATATCTGATAAGGGTTTAGCATTTTCTATCAGATTTAAGAAAGCTTCTCTTCCTCCCTTTATAATAATATTATCGGGATCTTCTCCCTCTGGTAGGGTGATAATTTTTATAGAATATCCCGGCTGTAATTTTTGCAAAGCCATTTCAATTGCTCTATTAGCTGCTTTTCTGCCAGCTATATCGCCATCAAAACATAAAATGGGAATTTTTTTCATACTCCATAAAAGGGTTAAATGTTCTTCGCTAAGCGCGGTTCCAAGTGGAGCCACTGTTGCTGTAAAACCTGCCCCGCTCATAGAGATAACATCTGTATATCCCTCTACTACTATCAATTCTTTCCCATCAAAGGCAGCTTGACGCGCATTTTGAATATTATAAAGGGTTTTTCTTTTGTGAAATAGTTCTGTTTCGGGCGAGTTTATATATTTTGCTGTTACCTCTTTTGCCAAAGAGCGCCCGCCAAAGCCGATAACTTTAGAACGAAAATCCATAATCGGAAAAATTACCCTATTACGGAATCTATCATAGGGAATGGCGATATTTTCTCCTCCGACAATTAGTCCTAAAGCTAGCATTTCATCGGCACTTACTCCATTTCGTGCTAAATATTCCTTTAGTCCGTTACGACTATTGGGGGCAAACCCGATGCGGAATTTGGTTTGTAGGTCGGGTGAAATATGGCGTTTTAATAAATATCCACGCGCCTGTGCGCCAATATTATCATTTAGAGCATTTATAAAATATTTTGTGCTTAGTTCCATTATTTCATAATAGGAATTTCGTTCTTTCTCGCGCTGTTGGGATTTTTCATCATATGCTGGCATTGGCACGCCGGCTAAATTTGCCAATTTTTCAACCGCCTGCGGAAAATTAAGGCCAGCCCGTTCAACCAAAAAGCGAAAATGATCTCCCGATGCATGGCAGGAAAAACAATAATAGCGCCCCCGCCTATCATCGGCATGAAATGAAGGTGTTTTCTCATTATGAAACGGACAACAGGCCCACATATCGCCTTTAGCGGGCTGGCTTTTTTTCTGGCTCCAACTGACATATTCGCCTACCACCTTCGTTATTGGCAGGCGGTTTTTTATTTCGTTCAAAAAACTATCAGAAAATCGCATATATTTTTCTTACATCAAATCATGATGGAGCTTCAATTAATATTTACCAAATATTCAGTTTTGGGGAAACATCTATGAATATTCAATTTTGAATTTTGATTATTTTGCTGTTTTAATGGTGCCAGCGAAATATCATGAACATAATTAAAGCTGAGTAGATTGCTTATTTCTTTTATAAAATTTTAATCTGCTGTGGGTTTACCATAAGGATTAAATACTATTTTCCCCCCAGCATTATGCTTGTTTCAGTCTCCATTATCATCAGCTCAGTTGATTATGAACTTTATCCCTATTTGCATTAGGTGAAAATAAAAGGGGCTTTCGCCCCTTTTGCCCTTCTTCGTTCTTTCTTCGCCCCTTCTTCGTCCCTTCATATTGTTAATGTTTGGCAGTGTTGTTTGGCTTAAAATTCTGCC
>WFXU01000061.1 GCA_015490455.1 Hyphomicrobiales bacterium | reverse complement strand
GCCCCTGAAGAGCCAACCAAAGCGCCGGTAATAATTAGCGCGCTATTACCCAGCGTGAAGCCAATTCCGGCCGCCGCCCAGCCAGAATAGGAATTAAGCATTGAGACCACAACCGGCATATCAGCACCGCCAATTGGAATAATCATTAAAACTCCGAGCACTAAGGCCAAAGCAACAATGAGCCAGAAATAAATATCAATATTTGTCAGGGTAAATTGCCAAATTAGAATAATGAGCAATAGGCCAATTATAATATTAATCAGGTGGCGCATTGGTAACATTATCGGTGCGCCAGACATGCGCCCATCAAGTTTAAGAAAAGCAATTACCGACCCGGTAAAGGTAAAAGCGCCTATTGCCGCACCCAAACTCATTTCAATAAGTGCCTGCATATGAATATGGCCAATTTGGCCAATATTAAACGCGGCAGGGGCATAAAGTGCTGCTGCGGCAACAAAGACCGCTGCCAGACCGACCAGTGAATGAAAGGCCGCAACCAATTGTGGCATTGCAGTCATGGCAATACGCTTTGCCATAATGGCGCCGATAGTTCCGCCAATGGTAATGCCAGCAATAATTAGAGCCCACGAAATTGCATCTTTTATATCGGCTATAGCCAGAGTGGTGATGATGGCGATAAACATGCCTATCATGCCAAAAATATTGCCTCTGCGCGAGGAAGCCGGGTTTGAAAGTCCCCTAAGGGCAAGAATAAATAGGGCGCCGGCAGTCAGATAAAGGAGCGCTGCAATATTAACCGATATCATTATTTATTGTCCTTCTTTTTATACATTGCCAACATGCGTTGAGTTACCAAAAAACCGCCAAAAATATTTACCGATGCTAAAATAAGCGCAATAAAGCCAAATATTTTTGCCGTCCAAGAACCCGCATCAACCAGCGAAACCCCAACTGCCAGCAAAGCGCCAACCACAATAACTGAAGAAATGGCATTTGTTACACTCATTAAAGGTGTGTGTAGAGCCGGTGTTACCGACCAGACGACAAAATAACCAACAAAAATAGCTAAAACAAAAATTGATAGTTGAAAAATAAACGGATCTATTTGTTCCATTATTTGCTCCTTTTAGATTTTTTGGCTGTGACCTTCTTAATTGTTGGCTTTTTCAGTAATTCATGCACAAATTCACCGTTTTTTACTAGAGCGGTCGCGGTTATTAATTCATCTTGCCAGTCAATATTTAACTGCCTTTTTTCCCTATCATAAAGAATTTCTAAAAAGGCAAAAAGATTGCGTGCATAAAGAGAAGAGGCCGATTTGGCAATTCTAGCGGGCATATTAGAATAGCCAATAATTATAACCTCCTTATGGGTAATAATTTTATCCTTTTTTGTAAGAGTGCAATTTCCACCTCTTTCGGCTGCCAAATCAACAATTACTGAGCCCGGCTTCATTGTCTCAACCATTTTTTTATCTACCAAAATAGGCGCATCTTTTCCCGGTATAAGGGCGGTTGTTATGACAATATCTTGTTTGGCAATATGTTTGGCGACTAATTCAGCCTGTAATTTTTGATATTCTTTGGACATTGCTTTTGCATATCCGCCCGTAGTCTCAGCTTGTTTGAATTCTTCATTTTCAACCGCGATAAATTTGGCTCCTAGCGATTCTACCTGTTCTTTCGCTGCTGGGCGCACATCATTTGCCGACACAATTGCCCCAAGCCTTCTAGCGGTGGCAATAGCTTGTAAACCTGCGACCCCCGCTCCCATAATAAAAATTTTTGCCGGGTGAATTGTGCCTGCCGCCGTCATCATCATTGGCAAAGCCCTATCAAAGGCAACCGCACCCTCAATTACCGCCTGATAGCCTGCCAAATTAGCTTGAGAAGAAAGCACATCCATAGTTTGCGCGCGAGTTATGCGCGGCATAAATTCCATCGCAAAAATGGTTAAACCTTTTTTAGCTAGGCTAGATATTTCATTTTCATTGCCAAAAATATCCATCATGCCAATCAGAATCGCACCTTCTTTAACTCCGACAAGACTAGCCGGCTTTGGGCGATATACTGTCAAAATAACGTCCGCCCCCTTAAGGGTGGCGTCAGCGCTGGCGCAGATTTTCGCACCCGAATTTTTATATTCAATATCGGGAAATTTCGCGCCTTCCCCCGCGCCCCTTTCAACTGAAACTGCAATACCAATATCAACCAATTTTTTTACAGTTTCAGGAGTAGCGCTTACCCTAGCTTCTCCACTCTTTGTTTCTCGTAAAATTGCAACTTTCATAAGCTAGCCTTTTTATTAACATAAATCATTATCCTTACTCCCTTTGTCAAGCAGAATAACCAGCTTGTAAATTTTCTAATTCATCTATCATATTTTCAATCATATTAAGACCAAGCGCCCAAAAATCCTTGTCTCTCGCATCAAGCCCAAATGGCTTTAATAATTCTGCATGATGTTTTGAGCCGCCCGCTCTTAATAGGTCAAGATATTTTGCAACAAAATTTTCATTCCCCTCCTGATATTTTGCATAAAGTGAATTAACCAGACAATCTCCAAACGCATAAGCATAAACATAAAATGGCGAATGAATAAAGTGGGGAATATAAGACCAAAAATATTCATAGCCCTCATTAAATATTATGGCGCTGCCTAGACTTTCTCTTGAAGTTTCTAACCACATTTCATTAATCTGCTCGGTTGTCAATTCACCATTACGCCGCCCTAAATGCACCTTTCTTTCAAATGAATAAAAGGCAATTTGCCTAATGACCGTATTGAGCATATCCTCAACTTTTTGGCTTAGCATGGCAAATTTTTGCTCCCTTGTTTCGGCCTGTTTATAAAGGGCACGAAAGGTCAACATTTCGCCAAACACACTGGCGGTTTCGGCCAGAGTTAATGGGGTTGGCGCTAGTAATGCGCCTTGTGAAGCCGCTAATTTTTGATGCACTCCGTGCCCTAATTCATGCGCTAATGTCATAACATCTCGGGGTTTGCCAAGATAGTTAAGCATTAAATATGGGTGCACGCTAGGAACAGTTGGATGAGCAAAGGCGCCGGGAGATTTACCCTTTTTGACCGGCGCGTCAATCCAATTAAAATCAAAAAATAATTTGGCAATTTTTGCTAATTCTGGGGAAAAATCACCATAGGCTTGTAAAACTATTTTTTTAGCCTCTTCCCAATTATAAATTCTATTATCGCTATTAGGTAAGGGGGCGTTTCTGTCCCAAGCGTCTAATTTTTCCTTATTAAACCATTTCGCCTTCATTTTATAATAGCGATGAGAGAGGCGCGGATATGATTCGCGAACCGCTTTAACCAAAGCCTTTACAACTTCGCCCTCTAATGAATTTGCCAAATGTCTACTATCGGCGACATCCTTAAATTTGCGCCAGCGATCAGATATTTCCTTATCTTTTGCCAAAACATTTGTTATATGTGTAAAAAGCCGCCTATTTTCTTTCAGAACTTTGGCTAATGCCATAAATCCTTTTTTTCTTTTTCCTTCTTCCTTGTCGCTTAATAGGTTAAGTGTTGCTTCAAGCCCCAAAGTCTCTCCATCCACCACAAATTTAAGCGAAGCCATAGTTTCATCAAATAAACGATTCCAGGCTGAACGTCCCGTTATGGATTTATCGTGAAATAATTCCTCAATTTTTTCCTCTAATTGATGAGGTTTGCCTTTTCTTAAATTATCAAACCAAGTTTTATAGCGCATAAGCTCTTTATTTTCAGCAAGGGCTTTTGCCAATATTTGCTCATCAATCTGATTAAGTTCTAAGGAAAAAAATATTAAATTAGTTGAAAGATTAGTCAGGGCTTCTTGCATATCACCCAAAAATTTTGCCCTTTTAGCATCATCCGTCTTTTGCGCATAATGTAAAAAAGCATAAGAACTTATTTTGCCGCTTAATTCGCTCAATTGCTCATATTGTTTGATTATCTCCAGCAATTTGCCGCTAATGGTCAGATTTTGTAAATTGCCCTTATATTTATTCTCAAATTCTAGTGCAGCTCTTTTTGCTTCTTCCAGATCCGCTAATAATTCTTTACTATTGCTGGAAATATAAAGATCTGATAAATCCCATTGCGGAAGGGCGCCTAATTTTTCTTCATTCATTTGCGAATTATCTTTATTATTTTTAATATTATTGACTTTAGACAAAATAATTTTCTCCCCTAAAATAATCAATAATTACTGCCTAAAGCAATTTATGCTAAAGGGCAATAGATTAGAGAAATCTAATATAAAAATTACAAAAATTATTTATAATTAAAACCCTGTTAAGTGACTTAGGCTAAACTGCTTCAAAACGAAACAGGGCAGTTCAATTTTCCAATTGAGTATAGGTAATAAATGACAAAAGTTCTTATAGTAGATGATGAGCCAAATCAGCTTAAACTCACTGAAGAAATGGCAAAAAGGGCAGGTTTTGACGTAATCAGCGCCGATAATGGACAAGAAGCTCTTTCAATTTTAAGGACTAATAAATCCATAAAAGCGATAATTTTAGATCTTATAATGCCAAATCTTGACGGAATGGCAGTTCTTGAAAAAATGCGTAAAGAAGATATTAGCACGCCGGTTATTGTGCAAACGGCTAAATCTTCAATGGAATTAATTATTACCGCAATGCGACTTGGAGCGGTTGATTATTTTGTTAAGCCGGTTTCTTTTGAGCGTTTGGCGGTTTCACTACAAAATGCCATAAAATTAGAACATTTGGAAAATTGCATAAGGAATGAACGCACTCGCCGTGCGGGAACATTTTGCGCAAAGGATATTATTTCCAAAAGCCCTGCTATGAATAGGGTAATTAAATTGATCGAAAAGGCCGCAAAAAGCAATATAGCCGTATTAATTGAGGGTGAAGCGGGCACTGGTAAAGAATTAATAGCCCGAGCAATTCAGGGTTCAAGCGATAGGCGTGGTAGGCCTTTTATTAGTGTAAATTGCGCTGCTATTGCCCATGATCAAATAGAATCTATTTTATTTGGATATGAAAAGGGTGCATTTGTTGGGGCTAATAGTGGGCAAAAGGGTAAATTTGAAGAAGCAAATGGGGGAACTATTTTTCTACAAGAGGTAGGTGAGCTTCCCCCCGCTGCGCAGCTAAAATTACTGCGTATTATTCAAAATGGCCAATTTGAGCCTGTTGGCTCTTTTGCTACAAAAAAAGTAAATGTTAGAATTATTTCATCTACAACAAAGCGCCTGTTAAATATAGCGCAAACAGGTGCATTTCGTGAAGATTTATTTTATTCTCTGAATGTTTTTCCAATTTATGTTCCCCCCTTGCGTGACAGGAAGGAAGATATTATTCCGCTAACGGAACATTTTATGGCGCGTTTTGGAGCAGAATCCGGTTTACGCATATATAATATATCTGATGAAACCAAAGAAATGCTGCTTAATTTTAATTGGCCAAATAATATAAGACAATTAGAAAATGCGGTATTTCGTGCAGTGGTTTTAGCTGAGGGAACCTGTTTGCGCCCGGCCGATTTTCCGCAGATTAATTTATGCACCTCCTCGCGGGAACAATTGAGAAAAGCAACAATTGAGCAAAGTTCAACCAATATTCCGGTTCATATTGATGATAATTCGCTTATTTTACGAAAAGAAAATATTGTTGAACAGTTTGAAAATGAAAAATTTTTAGGAAAAAATGGAGAAATTACCCCATTGGCGGAATTAGAAAAAGAATTAATCAAATTTGCCCTTAAACGTTATAAGGGACATATGTCACAAATTGCCCGTTCGCTGAAAATTGGTCGCTCAACTCTTTATCGCAAATTAAAAGAATATGGACTTGCGGAACGAAATGAGCAAAATGTTGCTTAAAATTGCCTAAATTTTATCCATTCCTTATATTAACTGTGAAGCCGTCTTGACCGATATGTTAAATATAGCTATGCCCTTTTCGTCTGGGGGCAAAATTTTGCTAAATTTTTAGGACGGGATTATCTCCTTATGCGTTCAATATTATTAATTATTTCCCTGCTATTTTTATTATTTTCCCCCATTATATCCGGTGTAAATGCGCAAGAAACCGTTATCATTGACGGAAGGGAAGTTACGCGCGTTGTGATTGCTCCTCCTCGCTCCCCCATTGCGGTAATTATTAAAAAGGGGCTGCGGCAAAATTATGATTCTAAAAAATTTGAAAGCCCTGCTTGGTATAGCGCGCAAAAACTTTATTATTTTTATGGGGCAAGACATTTTGAGCCTATATGGCTTGAAGAGGGGCAAAATGGAGAAGCAAATTTTTCAAAAAGGGCGCAACAAATTATTGAATTATTCAAAAATTCCTACCTATTAGGCTTAAATCCGGATGATTATCTTGTTGATGATATAAATTTACAGCTTGTTGGCAGTGAAGCTGCGGATTTGGCAAAGGTTGAAACCATATTTTCTGATATAGTGCTAAAATTTGCCCAACATCTATATGGCGGGCGCATAAATCCTAAAAAAGTTTCACCCTTTATTGATTATAAAGTAAATAAGGTTGATAGATCTGAATTATTGCTCAAATTAATAAATTCCGATAATCCTGTGCAAATTTTACTATCGCTTGAGCCTAAACATAAAGAATATGCCTTATTAAAATCTGCCCTTGCCCGCTATTATGATGGTAGTGCTGAGCAGGCAATCATTATTCCTGATGGGAAAATTTTGCGTCTTGATGATAGAGATGAGCGTATTGAATTAATTCGGCAAAGGCTTGGGCTGGAAATAACTGATGCAAATAAAAATCTTTTTGACGAAACATTATTATTGGCGGTTGAAAAATTTCAACAAAATATGGGGCTAAATATTGATGGTGTGATAGGACCTGCGACAATCGCCGCGCTAAATGGTGGTAATGCAACGACAAAGGAAGATATAATTGCCAATATGGAGCGTTGGCGCTGGATGCCGCGCGATTTGGGTGATTTTAATGTATTTGTCAATATTCCGCAATTTAGGCTGGAAATATTTGACAAGGGAAAAGCCGTTCATTCAACTAGGGTAATTGTTGGCAAAGTAAAATTCAAAACCCCAGTTTTTTCTGACGAAATTGAACATATTGTTGTAAATCCCTATTGGAATATTCCGCGCTCTATTCTTAATAATGAACTTGCCCCTTCAATTAAGAGCAATCCGAACTTTCTTAATTCACAAAATATGGAGTTGCTTCTTGGCGGGAAAACTATAGATGCCACTAAAATTGACTGGTCAGAAACCAGTCTGGATAAATTTCATGTTCGCCAAAGGCCTGGAAAAAATAATGCTCTTGGAAGTGTGAAGTTCTTATTCCCTAATAAACATGCAGTATATTTACACGATACTCCTGCAAAATCGCTTTTTTCTCGCTCAACCCGTGCTTTTTCACATGGATGTGTAAGGGTAAAAGACCCTTGGGGGTTTGCTGAGGCCCTATTACAATATGAACCAAAAATTTCTTTTGCTTCGCTAGTCTCGCAACGCGGCGGAGCAAAAGAACGCTGGAATAATGTAAGCAAACATATTCCCGTTCATTTAGCCTATTTTACCTTACGCGCTGATGAAAATGGCTCAATTCGCTCCTATTACGATATTTACGGGCATAATGAGCGACTAAAGCAATTATTAGGGCTAAATTAATTTATAATTTTAATTATTTTGCCATTGTTACGCCGTTTTTTCTTTCAAATATGAATAATTATACTGTAAGTTGATGATATCGCTTTTCGTTAATAAAGTCTAAATTACATAAATGCTAATAATATTGGGATAATATGTTCTAATAATTTATTTTGATATTGCTCTTAGGGGGTTAAAAATATTGTGAAGAAGGTTGCGAATTGGCGAAATTATTTACAATTGATTATTATCTTAAATTTGGTCTTTATTGTCAGCCTTCCATTTACAATAATTGCCGCTCAGGCAAGAAATGATGTTCGCACACTCTATATTTATTATACCAACACTAAAGAGAGCGCCAAAATTACCTTTAAGCGCAATGGTCGCTACGATAAAAGGGGACTTGCTCAGCTCAATCAATTATTACGAGATTGGCGGCGCGATGAAGTAATAGAAATGGACCCTCTCTTATTTGATTTAGTATGGGAAGTTTATCAGGAAAGCGGTGCAACTGGCCCTATTCATGTAGTTTCTGCTTATCGCTCTCCTGCTACAAATGAAATGTTGCGATCAAGATCCAGAGCCGTAGCTAAAGGTTCTCGCCACACTAAGGGACAGGCTTTAGATTTTTTTATTCCGGGTGTAAGAACTTCAAAATTGCGCGAAATTGCCATGCGAAAACAGGTTGGCGGGGTTGGGTATTATCCGGCGTCAAATTCACCCTTTGTGCATCTTGATACGGGTAGTGTGCGTGCCTGGCCGCGTATGACAAGGGCGCAATTACAAAAATTATTTCCAGATGGGAAAACCCTACATATTCCAAATACTGGTATTGTGCTTTCACAAAAGGGATATCAATTGGCAAAAGCCGACTGGCAAAAATGTCGCAGAGTTCCTTGTGATGGAGGAGTATTTACCCGCACAGTGAGTAGAGTTGCAAGCAATAAAAACCCACGCACTCTTTTTGATTTATTTTTTGGTGGTGATAAAAATGAAGATGAAAATATAACTAATAATAGAGTTACTCAGCGCCAGGTAGTAGTAAGCAGCGTTAACCGACCCAAAACACCTCAAAAAGCTCCTATTCCTCATGATAGACCCGCTGCTTTACTAATAGCTAACGCTCCCATTCCGGCGCCAAGATTAGAAAGAAAAATAAATAATTCCAATAATCTTGCCATTGCCGCAATAGATAAAAACTCAATTCCAAAACCAAGAACCCTGCTGACATCTGATAGGCAAAAAAATGAAGATTCCCTATTAACCGCCTATGTTAAAATAGGAGAACAAAATAATCTTGGAATTATACCAAATTATGAAAATATAAATAGTGAGCCCCCTATCTATACAGCTTCTATTTCTAAGGGGAAAAATATTGAAAATATTATAAATGACACCTGGGATGCGGTTTCTAAAATCTCTATTGCACAAGAAAAACCTTCCCTAACAACAAATATTGCTGAGCAGGTTGATAGGCTTGATAATAAACAAGAAATATCACAAAAAACCAAAAAGGATATTTTGCTTACTTCTCCCAAATTTGAAGTGCGTAACATTTCCTTAGTTGCACCTGACCTTGAGCATGTAGCGCTAATTTTTACTGATAATAGAGCTATATTGAGCGAGCGCTATGCGATAATATTGCACCCTGATGAGGGTGACCTAAATCCAAATACGGAGCTAGGACAATTTACGGCTAATTTTACTTTTTCCCGTTCATTTGCCCAATCAAATCTAAATATGTTTAGATTTGAAAAGAAAAAGCCGCTAATTATTGCACAGGCAGAATTTTAATAGTTACAAAATCAATATTCATCTGCTAATAAAAATTATTTGGTTTGATAAGAATAGTCTCGTGAGCAATAAATTAACAAATAACTTACTTGATAGGGTTAGCGATCCCAAAATAATTCGTTCTTTTTCGCGGAAAGAATTAGAGCAGCTAGCCAAAGAAGTTCGGCAAGAATTAATAGATGCCGTTTCTATTACTGGCGGACATTTGGGGGCGGGTCTAGGAGTGGTTGAATTAAGCGTTGCCATTCACCATATTTTTGATACGCCCAATGATAGGCTAATTTGGGATGTGGGGCATCAGTCTTACCCGCATAAAATTTTGACCAAAAGAAGAGATAAAATTCGCACATTGAGAAAGAGGGGCGGCCTTTCTGGTTTTACCAACCGCTCCGAAAGCGAATATGATCCCTTTGGTGCAGGCCATTCTTCAACCTCTATTTCGGCCGGACTCGGCATGGCGGTTGGCTCAGAACTTAACCAGGAAAAGCGAAATATTATAGCCGTAATTGGCGATGGGGCAATGTCGGCGGGCATGGCTTATGAAGCAATGAATAATGCTGGGGCAATGGATGCGCGTTTAATTGTTATTCTTAATGATAATGATATGTCTATTGCTCCTCCAACAGGTGCAATGAGTGCATATTTAGCTCGCCTTGTCTCTTCGCGTACCTATCGTTCGGTGCGTAGGGCAGCAAAAAATATTACCAAAAAATTACCCTCCTTCATTCATGAAAAGGCCAGAAGGACGGAGGAATTTGCGCGCGGATTTTTTGCAGGGGGCACTTTATTTGAAGAATTGGGCTTTTATTATGTCGGGCCAGTTGATGGTCATAATCTTGACCATTTATTGCCAATTTTGCGTAATGTCCGCGATAGTAATGGCGGCCCCTTTCTTGTTCATGTTGTAACGCAAAAGGGGAAGGGGTATGAGCCGGCAGAAAAGGCAAAAGATAAATATCATGGAGTAGAAAAATTTAATATTATTACTGGCGCGCAAAATAAACCGCCATCTAACGCTCCCTCTTTTACTTCCATTTTTTCTTCTTCATTAATAGCAGAGGCTGAGAGAGATGAAAAAATTATTGCCGTTCATGCCGCTATGCCTAGCGGAACAGGGCTTGATAAATTTGCTGATATTTTCCCAAAAAGATGTTTTGATGTTGGCATAGCCGAACAACATGCGGTAACTTTTGCGGCTGGGCTGGCATGTGAAGGACTAAAGCCGTTTGTAGCAATTTATTCTACCTTTTTACAAAGAGCATATGATCAGATAATACATGATGTTGCTTTACAAAATTTACCTGTAAGGTTCGCCATAGATAGGGCTGGCTTTGTGGGAGCGGATGGACCAACTCACGCCGGCAATTATGATAATGCTTTTCTTGGCGCTATCCCAAATATGGTGCTAATGGCGCCAGCTGATGAGGCGGAATTAACTCATATGGTTGCAACTGCTGCCGCTTTTAATGAGGGGCCTATTGCTTTTCGTTATCCGCGTGGTGAGGGCAAAGGGGTGGAGCTACCAAAGGCCGGAGAAATACTTACCATTGGTAAAGGTAGAATAATATTAGAAGGCTCAACTATTGCTCTTCTTTCTTATGGCGCTCATCTTGATGAGTGTATAAGAGCGGCAAAAATTTTAGCTTCATTTGGTTTTTCCTGCACGGTGGCAGATGCACGTTTTCTAAAGCCGTTAGATGAGGAATTGGTTGCTAATTTGGCTAAGAACCACCAGCTTTTAGTTACGATAGAAGAGGGTTCAATAGGCGGGTTTGCTTCTCATATTGGGGCGTTTCTGGCAAATAATGGTTTGCTTGATAATGGACTTAAATTCAGACAAATATTTATTCCTGATCGTTTTTATGAACAGGCAACGCAAAAGGAACTTTATGCTGAAGCCAAACTTGATGCGAAAAATATAGTCGCAACTATTCTAAAGACTATTAAGCCAGGCGAAAAGTTGGAGCCGTTAGTAAATATTTCAAATTCTAGTAAACCTGCTTAATCGGTTTAATACAGAAGTAAATGGGCGTCTGAGGGGAATTTTTAGTCGGCCGTGAAGATTTATCGCTCAGGAGTCGGAAATCAGAAGTCAGAATTCAGAGTAATCTTGCCCCTATAGATTGGTCTAAATTTATGTAGAGTCTGCTTAACTTTATAGGAGCAGATTTATGAAGATGGCACCGCTCTGTCGGGAATTTGGCATACGCGCCGCACTGGTTATAAAATTTATAACCGTTACAAAGAATATGGTTTGG
>WFXU01000060.1 GCA_015490455.1 Hyphomicrobiales bacterium | reverse complement strand
GTTCTTTGTTTTGCAAAGTGAAAATAATATTTTATTCCGGTAAGTTAAGTTATTTGATTGTAGTGGATAGGTTTTTTTGGGGGTGTGGAGGGTGGTTTGTGGGACTAATTATAGGGCGTGGACTATTGAATTTATGATAGAGTTAAACATTGTGCCATGCTGAGCAAAACCAAAGCTTTGTTGCAAATGATGTTAGTAGCCGCCCGCTATGTTCACTTATCATTTTTCTTCACAAATTCAATTTCCGACTTCTGACTTCTGACTTCTGACTTTCGCAAATATCAATAAAATTTTTCACGAAGGACTAATTTTCCTTCCCTTCCCATTTTAATTTAGGTTTACGCGCGGCTAATGTTTCATCAATGCGAAAGCGCGGGGCTAAAAGAGGCGCATTGATAAAGCGCTCAATATTACCCGCCTTAGCCTCTTTTGCCAATTCCAACATTTTATCGCAAAAATAATCCAACGAATATTTAGATTCAGATTCCGTTGGCTCAATCAACATTGCCCCATGCACAATTAGCGGGAAATACATGGTCATGGGGTGAAAACCCTCATCAATCATCGCTTTGGCAAAATCAAGCGTGCTTATTCCTGTTCCTTTTAGAAAATCATCATCAAATAATATTTCGTGCATTGTGTGTTGGGCGCCAAAGGGAGCAGAAAATTCACCCTCTAAACGCGCTTTTACATAATTAGCGTTTAAGACAGCATCTTTAGCAGCTTGGGTAATACCATCTATTCCATGTGATAAAATATAACTAAGAGAGCGAACAAACATGCCAAATTGTCCGTGAAAAGCGGTTAGGCGGCCAAAAGATTTATTATTATCAATATGTTCAACCAAAGTTAGTTCATTTTTATCGCGCTTAATAAAGGGTATGGGAGCAAAGGGGGTTAAATTTTTAGAAAATAATACCGGTCCCGCACCCGGACCACCTCCCCCATGTGGGGTTGAAAAAGTTTTATGTAAATTTATATGCATTGCATCTATCCCTAAATCACCGGGGCGAGCAATTCCCATAATGGCGTTATAATTTGCCCCATCACAATAAAGATAGGCGCCAATATTATGAATAGCCTGCGCGATTTCTATTATATCCGGCTCAAATAATCCGCAAGTATTGGGGTTGGTTAGCATTATTGCAGCAATATTATCATCAAGTAGGGAAATTACTTCTTTAACGTCAATTGTGCCATTTTTATTGGCCTTGATTGGTTTAACTTTATAGCCAAGAAATGCAGCAGTGGCTGGATTTGTGCCATGTGCGCTTTCTGGAACCAGCACAATATTACGATATTGTTCACCCCTTTCTTTATGCGCGGCTTTTATTGCCATCATGCCGCATAATTCGCCATGTGCTCCGGCTTTTGGCGATAGGGCAATGGAATGCATATTGGTTAAATTTATCAGCCAATTGGCAAGTTCCTCCATTAATTCTAAGGCGCCTTTAATAGTATTTATTGGCTGAAGAGGGTGAATATTCATAAATCCATCAAGGCGCGCCATTTGTTCATTTAAGCGGGGATTATGTTTCATTGTGCAGGAGCCAAGTGGATATATTCCGCTATCTATAGACATATTTAGGCGCGAAAGACGCACATAATGGCGCATAGTTTCAGGTTCGGAAAGGGCGGGTAATTCTATTTTGCTTTTTCTCTCAAACCCACCTAAATATGAATTATCAATATTAATGTCGGGCAGATCTACCCCGCAAATTTCACTATTTCCTATTTCAAATAATAATGGCTCATCCGGTAATAAAGCCGCTGCCTTATTATTATCTATATTTTTGGCTTTATTATCACTTATTTTTTCAGGGGAGGAGGGGCGGCCGGTTGAATTCATGCTCATAATAATTCCTCCTCAAGCGCCAAGCAAAGTTCTTCTATATGAGTTTGCTTTGTTAATTCGGTTGCCGCCAATATTAAAATATTTTGCATATTTTCATCATGGGGAATTAGTCTTTGTGCGGGAACACCGGCCAAAATATTCTTTTTAAGCAAATTTTCTACAACTCTAATTGCAGGCTTATTTAGCTGCACGCTTATTTCATTAAAAAAATTTTTGTTCAATAATTTTATATTTTTATTTTTGCTTAACATAGTTGCTAATTGGCGCGCACGTAAATGATTTAATTTTGCTAGCCTTACTAATCCCTTAGCCCCCAAAAGCGTAAGATGAATAGAAAAAGCAAGAGCGCAGAGGCCGGCATTAGTGCAAATATTTGAGGTGGCTTTTTCGCGTCTTATATGTTGCTCTCTTGTGGAAAGAGTGAGGGTGAAAGAGCGCCTGCCAGCTGCATCAATAGTTTGGCCGCAAAGCCTACCTGGAATTTGGCGCATAAATTTATCCCTTGTTGCCAATAGGCCAAGATAGGGGCCGCCAAAATTTAGCGGATTACCTAAAGATTGCCCCTCAGCAACCACAATATCCGCTCCCAAAATTCCCGGTGCTTCCAATAGGCCAAGCGATATTATTTCCGTAATTACCACAATTAATAATGTGCCCCTTTCATGTGCTTTTTGCGCTAAATATTTAATATCATATAGTGAACCAAAAAAGCTTGGTGTTTGGACAATGATAGCAGCGACATTTTCATCCAAATTTTTTGTTAAATCATCTTTGGCAAGAGGGTTAGCTTGCGTAATAATTAATTCATCATCATTATCAATATAGGTTTTTATCACCTCAATATAGTGTGGGTGCAATCCTCCTGAAATAATAAGTTTATTACGTTTTGTTATACGTCTTGCCATCAGAGCAGCTTCTGCGCTTGCTGTTGAACCATCATACATTGAAGCATTGGCAATATCCATTTTAGTAAGTTCTGCAACTTGTGTTTGAAATTCAAATAGGGCCTGTAAGGTTCCCTGTGATATTTCTGGTTGATATGGTGTATAAGCGGTCAGCCATTCAGAACGCTGAATTAGATGGTCTATGCTTGCCGGTATATGGTGATTATAGGCGCCTGCACCTAAGAAAAACGGAATATTTTTACTGGAAAGATTTTTATCAGCTAATTGGCTAAGATGCTCGGCAACTAAAAATTCTTCCCTATGTTTATCCAGCCTATATTTATTCTTTTGAATGGCGCTTTTAGGAATTGCACTAAATAATTCCTCAATGGAATTTACGCCAATTTCCTTTAACATTTGCCACCTAATATCATCATTATGGGGTAAATATCGCATTTATTTTGCCTTATGAAATAAAATTAGAATAACTATTTTCATCCATTAATTCTGTAAATTCCTCTATATCAGAAAATTTTATTTTGAAAATCCAGCCACATCCCTCTGGATCTGAATTTAACAGCGCCGGATCATCACTAAGAGCTTCATTTACCTCAATAATTTCACCCGTTAATGGCGCATAAAGCTCAGATGCCGCCTTAACCGATTCAATTACTGCTACCTCATCACCTTTGGCGATTTTTGCGCCAATTTGTGGCAGTTCAACATAGACAATATCCCCCAATTGTTCACTAGCATAGATTGAAATGCCAATAGTTGCGATTTTGCCCTCAATTATGGCATATTCATGTTGTGTTGAATATCTAATTTCACTCATTTTATCTCCCGATTATCCCCTGATTACTCCTAAATTTTGCGATAATATTTATTGGCAATGAATGGCATTTTTACTATTTTGCCCTCTATTTGCCTATTTCTTACCAATGCCAGCACTTTTGCACCTATTTTGGCGTTTTTAGTTGGTAAATAGCCCATAGCAATTGGCGCCTGTAAAATCGGTGAAAAAGCCCCCGAACTAATATAACCAATTTCTTCTCCCTTTTTATTGATTAGTTTTGCTCCGCTCCTTACAGGAATAGGCCCCTCAAATTTAATGGCTATTCTTTTTTTCTTAGGGCCATTTTTGAGTAAAGCTAAAATTTTATCGCCGCCCAAAAACCCGCCCTCAATTTTGCGCCTTTTGCTAATGGTAAAAGATAAGGAGGCACTGATCGGGTCTATATTTTCGTCAATATCCTGACCATATAGGCAAAGTCCGGCTTCAAGGCGCAAACTATCGCGTGCTCCAAGACCGCCAAATTCAACTTCCGCCTCATTAAGCAATATTGCAGCTAATTTTGCTGCACTTTCATTTTTTAGGGAAATTTCAAAGCCATCTTCCCCGCTATAGCCTGAGCGCGAAATATTTACTTCTATACCGGCAATATTTGCAACCATTGAATTCATAAAGAATAGATTTTCAACATTTTGCCCAAGTCTGTTTATTATTCTACTGGAATATGGCCCCTGTAGCGCAATCAAAGATTTATCCTGTTGAAGGTGAATATCCAGTTCTTTGCCAATATTCTCTTGTAAAAAATTAATATCTTTTCGTTTGGTGGCGCCATTTACAACCAGAAATATTTCACCATTTTTTCCCTGTTCTTCAGTTGGACGGGTAATAATTAAGTCATCAACAATATTTCCATCTTCATTTAGTAGCAGGCAATAGCGCATTTCTCCCTTTTTCATATATGAAATATCTGTTGGAATTATTGTCTCCAACATTTTTGCGCTGGATATAAAATCCTCTCCTCTAATAATTATTTGCCCCATATGGGATACATCAAACAGGCTAGCCTTTTTTCTTGTATGTAAATGTTCTGCTATTATTCCTTTATAGTAAATAGGAAGCGCGTATGAAGCAAAATCAATCACTTTGCCGCCATGCTTTATATGTAAATCATAAAGGCTGGTGTGAATTAAATTTTTTTTATCGGAAATATTATCAGAAATACCCATCTACCCCCCAAGCTCAAAGCAGTGAAAGCCATAATTCCGCCTTCATACCCCCTCTGTCCTTTGAACCTGAGAGATTCCCATAAATGAATTAATGGTTACTCCGTCGGTGAGATAAATCTACTTTCCAGAGTTCTATTTTATCTGCGCTCCTTTTGCCTGAGAGTTTGTCGGGGTAATTGCTCCTTCGGCGCCGAAAATTTCGATCTCTCCCGCAGATGGCCCATAATTATATAGAAATTTACTCTGGTCAATGCGAAGTGGTAAAAATAACCAATTATTAGCCGATATTTAACCAGAACTTGTGTCAAACCCGACCCAAATCACTATATTTTCGCCTCCAATATAGGGAACGGCTACATTTTCCACCACTTTGATAAATTCTTCAGATTGGTTGGGCGGAGTAATATTTATCGGTATATCATATTTTTGTGAAAAAACAGCCACCTCATCGCGTTCAACAACAAAGCGTAAGGGTAAATTAACCTGTTTAACATTACCCATAGGGCCAAGAAGAACCCGCCCGACAACACCCATTTTGACAGTAATCAGACCATTTGAAACAACACAATTTCGTGATTGTTTATCAATTACTGCCTGATATTTTAGGGCGCGGGCATCGCCAATTTTATTATTGGCGTAAGAAAATATCGCCTCTCCCCCATTTCTTACCTTAATAGCTGGACATTCTGTAGCTATTGCTGGAAGAGCCGCTATAGAATTTTGAGCCAAAGTCTCCTGATCAATATCAGCATTGGCCAGAGCCACATTATT
>WFXU01000059.1 GCA_015490455.1 Hyphomicrobiales bacterium | reverse complement strand
GTCCTAATTCATCTTTTTAGCTGTCTCTCTCTTGCTATCTTTCATGCTCACGCCCTTGTTCCCTCTCCCCCATTTATTACTTCCAATATTAGTTCATAATTATAATGTTTCAAAGTTCTTTCTTTTACAAAGTGGAGGTAGTATATTTATTCCGGTAAGTTGAGTTATTTGAGCTTGTAGGAATGTTTGTGGGCGATTGCGGCGGGGCGGGTTTTACAGGGTGAATGGCTGGGGCATGGGAAATTGTGGAGTGAATGTGGGGCGTGGACTATTGAGTTTATGCAGGGTTAAAACATTCTTCTGATTTCTGACTTCTGACTTCTGGTTTCTGACTCCTGAGCGATAAATCTTCACGGACGACTAATTAATTTTACAAAATTATTGCTGGCTTTAATCAGCATCAATAAAAAATGCGTCTGCCCTGTCTTTGGGAGCAATAGAAATATTATCAAAACCTAATTTTACCTGCTCCTTTATATTTTTTAATAATTCATCAGATCTAAATGGTTCATTATTCAAAGATATGGGGGCGCCAGCTATTTCTAATAATCTTAATTGTCCCAAGCCTTGTAAAGGTGGTCTTTGCAAAGATTGTGCATCAGTTTCGGCAAGGGGATCGGCTATTGCCATATTTATTGTGCCAGAGCGATAAATATTTTTCAATGACTGGCTGACATAGAAGGCTAATTTATCAGAGCCTGCTTTAGAAAAATGTATTCCATCTGATTTTCGCATTAAAAGATTTTGTCCATTTAGATCCGGACCATATGAGCTATATTGTCCATTTTCATCGGTGAAACGCTCATAAATATCTATAAATTCTGCGCCCGCAGCAAAAGTTGCCAATTTTTGTAAGGAGGAAATTTGCGCAATGGAGGCAGAGAATTTTTTTGCTGACATGGGTGGCATACCCAGCCAGATAACGGGTTTATTAGCACTGGTTAATTGATTTAAGAAATTTTCTAAACGTTGTGTATAAGCGCCTTTCCATGCTTCGCTAAGTGGTTTTTCACTTTTTCCATTTACCATCAGGGCCTGCTTATCATTAATTCCCATAAAAATAACGGCAATATCAAAACTATCTGCTTCTATTTCCTGTTTTAATGCCGCATTCCAGTCAAAAAAATCATCTCTGACAAATCCTGATGAGCCAACTCCCTTGCCAATAACAATCAAATTAGGATCTTCAGCATAATGACGCTGTAAAGCCTTAGCCAAATCAACCGCCAGACTATCACCAAACACCATCAATCTTTTTGCGTCAGCGGATTTTGCTATTTTTTCTGCTGTAACATTAATAATTCTTGGTCTTGGCGAAGAAGATGGTTTTTTGGTTTTTCTTGGGGCTGTCTGCTTTTTTGTCGGACCAAATAATAAATCCCATAAAGTTGGCGAACTATTTTGCGCAATCTCTATTTTTTGTTGCGCGTGAACGCCAATTGGCGAAAAAGACCCAATTAATAATAAAATTACTATCGCAAAAAAACGATTGGACATGATTAATAATTATGCATTTGCTTAGATAAAGATAATATAGTCATCACTATAATTAAAGCAACTATTGGGCATAATTTGCTGATTTGTTGCTAATAAAGTTAAGCTAAAATCCTAAACTTCTTCTACCCTTAATATTGCCCCATCATGTCCGACTATTTTGACCCTTTTTCCCTTAGCCAAATCAGGCCCTGCAACCCGCCATGTTGTATCATCTATTTTGACGCGGCCAACTCCCTGATTTATCGCTTCTTTCAGCACTACCTCCCGCCCTATTAAACGTTCAGCGCGCCTATTCAAAAATGGGTTTTCGGTTATTTTATTGCTGGCTCTTCGTCCAAATTTCAACCATAAAATAACACCCAAAATAGACAAAACCCCAAATAAGACCCATTGCCAGGCAAAGCTAATCGGAAGAACTAATATTGATAGGCCGGTAATAATGGCGGCCAACCCCAGCCAGATAAAGACTCCACCTGGCACAACTAGCTCAATAGCCAATAAAATCAGCCCGCCAATAATCCACGACCAGGGAACATATTGCTCTATAAATTCAATTATATTCATTAATTCCTCTAATTTTTACTGGTTGAGGGTGGCCTGGCGCTGGTTGACTTGATTTTGGATTTTGTTTCATCGGAAAATGCTTCCTTTGCCAATTCGGCAATGCCTCCGACCGCGCCAATAACGCTTGCCGCTTCAACCGGCATCATTAAAACTTTTTGATTTGGAGATTTTGCTATTGCCTCAAGTGCCTTAATATAATTATTAGCGACAAAATAATTTACCGCCTGCACATCACCAGCGGCAATAGCTTCAGATACCATTGTTGTAGCCCTTGCCTCTGCTTCGGCCAGACGTTCGCGCGCTTCTGCATCACGAAAAGCAGCTTCTTTTCTTCCCTCTGCCTCTAAAATTTGCGCCTTTTTTAGCCCCTCAGCCGCCAATATTTCGGCTTGTCTGGCCCCTTCTGATTCTAAAATTGTTGCCCGTTTGTCGCGCTCTGCTTTCATTTGCCGCGCCATTGAGGCAACCAAATCTTTTGGCGGATCTATATCCTTTATTTCAATCCGCGTTATTTTAACTCCCCAAGGTGAAACCGCTGCATCAACAACTTTTAATAATCTGTCATTTATTTCATCACGATTTGATAATAATTCGTCTAAATCCATAGAGCCCATTACGGTGCGGATATTAGTCATAGTCAGATTTAATATTGCATGTTCAAGATTATTAACTTCATAAGCAGCAGCGGCTGCATCTAGCACCTGAAAAAAAGTAACCCCATTTACAGTGACAGTGGCATTATCTTTGGTGATAACTTCCTGGTGTGGCACATCAAGAACCTGTTCCATCATATTTAATTTTTTGCCAACCGAATCAATGAAGGGAATAATAAGATTAAGTCCTGGCCTTAATGTTCTTATATATCTGCCAAATCTTTCAACGGTGAAATTATATCCTTGCGGCACGGTTTTTGCTCCGGCAAATAATACTAAAATTAGTAATATTGCCAATATTATGAGGGTTATTGGTAGTCCTTCCATTTTCGTCCTCCAAATTAGTGGCAGCTGTTGTAAATATTATTAAATCTGTTAGTGACCAGTCTAGGGAGCAAAAACCATAGATGCAAGCAATATGGCGATATTTTCAACTATTAACAATATTAACAAAATAAAATTGGTCGCTCAATTCACTGGATTGTGTTTTTATTTTTGGCTAAGGTAGGACAGTGCTTTAATAAAAGCCATAGATGGGAGAAGAAAATGAACAAATTATTAAAATCTACTTTGTTGGGCTCGATTGCCCTTATTGCACTGGGCATAGCTCCGGCATTAGCTAATTATAAGCTGACTATTTTACATACAAATGATTTCCACTCTCGTTTTGAGCCAATTTCAAAATATGATGGTCCCTGTTCAGAAGAAAATAATCAGGAGGGAAAATGTTTTGGTGGCTCAGCCCGTTTAGCCAGCGCTATTGAGGAAGCGCGCGAGCGGGCTGAAAATTCAATTTTACTGGATGGTGGTGATCAGTTTCAGGGCACTTTATTTTATACCTATTATAAGGGAAAATTTGCAGCCGAAATGATGAATAGGCTCGGCTATGACGCAATGACGGTTGGTAATCACGAATTTGACGATGGGCCAAAAGTGTTGCGTGAATTTGTGCAGAATGTGAATTTTCCGGTTCTTATGTCAAATGCCGACATTTCCAATGAGCCCGAGCTTAATGGCATCATTAAAAAATCGGTGATAATTGAGCGCGGTGGTACTAAAATTGGTCTGATTGGTCTGACGCCGCAAGATACAGATGAATTAGCCAGTCCGGGAAAAAATATAAGTTTTTCTGACCCAATTGAGGCTGTGCAAAGAGAGGTTGACCGTATCAGCGCTCAAGGGGTGGATAAAATTATTGTTGTTTCTCACTCCGGTTATGATGTAGATCTGGAAGTTGCCAAAAATACTACTGGAGTTGATGTGATTGTTGGCGGCCACTCAAATACTTACCTCTCAAATACATCTGATAGGGCAGAGGGGCCGTATCCGACAATGGTCGGCAATACAGCAATTGTTTCAGCCTATGCTTATGGGAAATTTTTAGGCGAACTAAATGTAACATTTGATGAAAATGGTGTCGTTGTTGAAGCGGTAGGTGAGCCACTTATTATGGATGGGAAAGTAGTTGAGAAACCATCCATTAAAGAGCGTGTTGCCGAAATGTCTGTCCCACTTGAAGAAATACGGCAAAAAGTAGTTGCTCAGGCTGTTACTGCAATTGAGGGTGATCGTTCAGTTTGCCGGGTTGAGGAATGTCAAATGGGTAATTTGGTCGCCGATGCCATGCTTGATCGTGTAAAAGATCAAGGCATTACCATCGCTTTGGCTAATGCTGGTGGACTTCGTGCCTCAATAGATGCTGGCCCCATTACAATGGGCGAGATTTTAACTGTTCTACCGTTCCAAAATACTCTTTCTACCTTCTTTGTAAGCGGAGCAACAGTTATTGAAGCGCTTGAAAATGGTGTAAGCCAGGTTGAAGAGGTAAAGGGTCGCTTCCCGCAGGTGGCTGGTCTTAAATATGTTTGGGATCAATCAGTTCCACCAAATGAAGGAAGAATTATTGAAGTTCAGGTGATGCAGGATGGTAAATGGGTTCCCATTGATCCGGATGCCGAATATGGAGTTGTTTCCAATAATTTTATTCGCGCTGGGGGAGATGGTTACTCAATGTTTGAGGACGCAAAAAATGCCTATGATTTTGGTCCGGATTTGGCCGATGTTGTTGCTGAATATTTAGCTAAATCAAACGGCTATACTCCATATATTGATGGGCGCATCACTAAAAAATAATTTTTTCAAACTAATAGACCCCGAAATATTTATTTCGGGGTTTACTAAATTAACTTTAGCTAAGAACTTGGCTCGACCAAAGCATATGTTTTGGCTAAAACAGATTTATGCAACAATACTCTATCGCCAAAACCATAATTTATGATTTGATAAATGCCGGCTATCTCGCGCGTAAAGCCATGCTTACTCCTTTACAGATAAAGGGGCTGGTTTTGGGAGATGATGCAATAATTTTCGCTCTTTATGAGCAAGGAAGCCAGGGTGAGAGAGAGCTTGCTCAGCTTATCGGGCTTGACATGGTTTCACTTGATAATAGGCTTGCTCGCCTTAGCGGGGCTGGCGTTATTGAACGCGCTGAAACGGGAGAAGATAATAGCGATAATATCAGCTTAACTAAGAGAGGGAAAGAAATATCTGAATATCTAATCGCATATTGGATACAGATAGAAGATGCTTTAATTGGCGAATTGGATATGAAAGATAGTAAAAAACTAAGAAAAATTCTAAAGCGTTTTATCAAATTGCTTAGTCTTTAGAAAGGGCGCCTATTATATTTAGGGCATTTTTTGCGTTTTTTTCAATTTGCATAAAATTATTATTTTCTAATAATTGCTTTGTCGCTATCCAAGAGCCTCCAACAGATATTACATTAGCTAATTCAAAATAGGATTTAAGATTATCCTTATTTATGCCTCCGGTCGGACAGAATTTAAGTTCGGGCAAGGGCGAAATTAGGCTCTTTAACAGCTTAACCCCGCCAATAGGTTCGGCTGGAAATAGTTTGAGATATTGATAACCCCTTTCTGCCGCCATCATAGCCTCGCTAACAGAAGCAACGCCCGGTAAAAGCGGAATTGGAATATTTTCGGCTTCATTTAATAATTTTTTGGTGGTTCCCGGTGCAACCATAAATTGACAGCCCGCATTATAGGAATTTTGCATTTGCGAAAAATTACGCACCGTTCCAGAAGCAATTATTGCCCCATCAATTTTTGCCATTTGCTCAATAATTTTTAAGGCATTTTTTGTTCTAAGAGTGACTTCAATTACTCTTAACCCACCAGAAATTAATGCTTTAGCAAGGGGTTGCGCTTTTTCCACCTCATCAAGAACAATAACTGGAATTATTGGCGCTATGGATAATAAATTTTTTATAGTCGTAATATTTTGCACAATTTCGCTCCTTTGCGTCAGCATAAAGAAAAAGAGAATATTTTCAATATTTGCTAGCAGCTATTTATTAAGAACTATTATGGTTTTAGATCAACGGGAACAGGCGGCTTTTCCTTCACCAGCAAAATAGAAATACGCTGATTAGTTGCTAAATATGGATCATTTGGGAAAAATGGTTCGGCATCGCCCCTACCAACAACGGAATATATTTTTTCTTCAGATAATCCAAATTCTTCTAAAATTGCCCTAACCGCATTAGCCCTATCAGATGAAAGTTCCCATTTTCCATAACGCGGATTAGTATATTTAATACCGGCAGCTGTATGGCCGGTTATACGAATTTGATTGGGCATTTTTTCAAGTAAGGGCGCCATAGCGGCAATGGCTTTTCTCGTATTTTCAAAAGGATATTTTGACCCTTCCGGAAACATTGCCTTGCCCTGCTGATCGGCAATAATTATATTTACGCCCTCTTCAGTATCCTCAACAATTAAATTATCCGAAATATAGGTAATATCAGGATTATCCTGCCAGGCTTGCTTAATAGATTCTGCGGCTAAAGAGAATTGGTCAGGCTTTTCTACATTATTTTTTTCAACTTCGTAAGTATTTGCTCTTGGTCCCTGTTTTGTAAGTTGATCATATTCTATGGTTGAAAATTCTGTTTCTGCTTCGGTGGGCTCATTTGAAATTTGGCGCAAATATTGTCTTTCCGGATTGCCATCGCGTTCAATTACGCCGGATTTTCTTTGCACAGCCAAAATGCCAAAAGCGTCCCTTATT
The DNA here is from genome assembly GCA_015490455.1 of Hyphomicrobiales bacterium. Lineage (GTDB taxonomy): Bacteria > Pseudomonadota > Alphaproteobacteria > Rhizobiales > Devosiaceae > S141-66. The sequence goes on along the minus strand of WFXU01000059.1, from coordinate 30,912 downwards.
GAACCCGCAACAACTTGTAATTTTTCCTGATCCTGAATGGAAAAGGAAATTATCAGCACAAAAAAGCATACAAGAATAGACATTAAGTCGGCAAAAGTAACCAGCCAATCCGGCACTCCGCGTTGTTCTGCCTTTTTTCTTGCCATTTTCTAATATCCTATTTATGCAGCTTCAGCTAATTCTTCATCGGCTTGGTTTTCCGGCAAATATGCCGTTAACATCTCCCGAATTAAAGCAGGGCTTTTTCCTTCACGAACCGACATAATTCCGTCAATAATTAAAGTCTGATTTATTTCCTCAACATCTAATTTAGCCGACAGCTTATCTGCAATTGGCAGACAAACTAAATTTGCCAATACTGCCCCATAAAGTGTGGTTAAAAGCGCAACCGCCATAGCCGGACCAATAGCTCCCGGATCATCCATATTCGCTAAAAGCTGCACCAATCCGACCAATGTTCCTATCATGCCAAAGGCAGGGGCTGCATCGCCAAGAGATTTGAAAACTCTTTGCCCCTCTTGCAATCTTGTTAAAAATTGATCGCGCGCTAATTCCATTGATTCGCGAATAAAGGTGCTATCATAACCATCTGCAATAAATTGCGCGCCCTTCTTCAGATTTGGTTCATCCAGTTCAATAGTTTCAAGCCCCAATGGGCCAGAGCGACGAACAATATCACTCATTTCGGCAATATTATCAATTAATTCGCGCGGATCTACCTTCTTATGGACAAAGGCTATTTTGCCGCCAATCTTAAAGGCACTTAAAACGCCAGAAAGTGGAAAACGAATAAGTGTCGCTGCCAACCCGCCGCCAAAAACAATTAAAACTGAGGGACCATCAATAAATTGCGAAAAAGATCCGCCCATCAAAATAGCAATAGCAATAAATGCTCCGCCAGCAATAATACCGAGAATGGTAGCTAAATCCATGCCCATGCTCCTTGAAACTTAAAATTTCATCAGCCCTATAATGGCAAAATTGATATAATGTGCTGTTAAGTGACAAGGTTAATTTTTTACGATTATTCTTAGTTAATAAATATAAAATTTAGAGATTATTAAACATGTTAATCCTTTATAGAAGCTGGAATTCAGGCCTTTGCGAAAATATATAGATTGATGAATGTTGCCGGCTACTAAAAAAACTATCCAATTTTTAATAATGGCAGTGGTTTTTATTCCTCTGCCAGTAATTGGCGCTGATATAATATATAATGGTGATGGCTCAGCAACTAATAATCCAAATCTATTACGAGGCTCTTATGAAACTGGATGTTATTATCCGGCAATTTGTGGCGGTTTATTAGTAGAAGGGCAAAATAATATAAATTCTCCTACTAATAATAGTGCAGGTCAGGCTAATATAAATGTTCCAATTGTGCGCAATAGACCAAATATAGCCCCTCAGCCAGCAAAAAATTTGCAAAATTTCGTGACTGAAAAACATATTATGCCCATTTATCAGCTAGAGCCCGTAGCTCCGGCAAATATAGAACTAGATTGGGGCTTTTCTTTACGTGGAGCCTATGAGAAAAATTATAATGGTGAAGGCTTTACGCTTAATTTAGAGCCAAATATTAGATTAACCCAGCAAAATGAAAGATCTCAATATGATTTAGGGTTAGATGCTAATCTGGTTAAAACTATTGGTGGCGATTATCGTCTGGCTGGTTTGGGCGCAGATTTTAACGGTTCCTACGCGCTTAATAAACAGACCAATATTAATTTAGCCTCCAATATTTCCGTTAGGCAAGAAGATGTAAATTCATTAGGCGCACCAAATAATATAGTGGTTCCACCCCATATATTAAAATTTAATCTTAATGCAGGTTTAGAGAAAAAATTTGGTAAATTGAGCACTAATTTACGTTTGGGATATAGCCGCGATTATTATTCCTTTACCGGCCTTAATAATAATCAATGGCAGGATAATAGCGCTAAAAACCGTAATGGCTTTAGCGCGGATTTACGCTTAGCAAGAGAAATAACACCAATTTTTGGCGCTTATTCAGAGTTTGCAGTGCAAAGAAATATATTTGATAATATTTCACAAACTGGCCTAAGAGTTAGTCAAAATAATTGGGTTTATAGTGCGCGCGCAGGGATTAGTGGAAATTGGAATAATCTAATTTTAGCCGATATTTCGGCCGGCTATTTGCTTTATCAATTTGACAATAATAGCTTAACTGCCAATCCAACTTTTATTTTTGCTGCAAATTTAACTTATGAAAATAATAATGGGCTAAATATTGGCGCAAGCCTTGCCAGCAATATAAGCACAGCGGATCCAACAAGCGGTGCATCTCTTAAAAAATCATATAATCTAAAGGCTTCAGCTTCCTATTTGATTAATGACTGGCTCAAAATAAGAGCCAACGCCAGCGGAAATTGGGCAAATTATGTTGGCATAGCTGATATTGAAAGAAATTATCAAATTGGAGCGGGGCTTGATTATAAATTAAATAAAAATATCACCCTATCGGGCGATTATAGCTATAATTTGGCAAATAATAGCACAACTGCACAATATGATGGGCACAAATTTGAGTTAGGACTAACCTATAAGCGATAATTGAGCAAATTAGCTATTTCTTTTTGCAATTTTTCTCTCAATTGTTCCCTATCAAGCGCATAGGCAATATTGGCGGCTAAAAAGCCTAATTTTGTCCCGCAATCAAATGTTCTTCCCTTAAATTTAACGCCAGTAAAATCCTGCTCACGCATTAATTTTTGCATAGCATCAGTTATTTGAATCTCCCCTCCAGCCCCCCTTTTATGGCTGGATAATAAATCAAAAATATGTGGCTGTAATATATAGCGCCCGGAAATAATTAAATTTGAAGGAGCTTTTTCTGGTGCGGGTTTTTCAACCATCTCATTTATTATAAAGGCTTCATCGGTTCCGCTTGCCCGCCCAACTACGCCATAAGAAGAAATATTTTCTTTTGCTACCTCTTCAACCGCAATTATATTTCCTCCATTTTTTTCATATGCATACATCATTTGACTTAATACGCCAGGTTCAGCCTTAATCAACATATCGGGCAATAATAAAGCAAAAGGCTCATCGCCAACAATATCACGTGCGCACCAAACAGCATGGCCAAGCCCTAAAGGTTCTTGCTGGCGGGTAAAGCTGGTCTGACCGGGTTGAGGCAAATCCCTTTGTAATTCCTTAAATTCTTTAGTCTTGCCGCGCTCTAAAAGAGTAGTTTCCAATTCAAAATGTCGATCAAAATGATCTTCAATTACCCCCTTATTACGCCCGGTTACAAAGACAAAATGTTCAATTCCCGCTTCCCGCGCCTCATCAACCGCATATTGAATTAGCGGCTTATCAACAATTGTTAACATTTCTTTTGGCATTGATTTTGTTGCCGGCAGGAATCTAGTGCCAAGCCCAGCAACCGGAAATATGGCTATTCTAACTTTTTTGCGCAAAATTTTCTCCAAAATAAATAATTATAAATTTAGCTTGTTAATTTATAATCTTAAACTTAGTAATTATTGCTAAAATATTGGCTAATATAAAGTTCAAAATAATAAATATATTAGGGGAAATAAAAAATGGCAATCTTAGTAAGCGGGGGAGCGGGATATATTGGCTCGCACATGGTATTAAACCTTGTGGATAATAATGAAGAGGTTGTTGTAATTGACAATCTTTCAACCGGTTTTGAATGGGCGGTAGATAAGCGCGCAACCCTAATTAAGGGCGATATAGGCAATATTGAACTGGTCAGCCAAATAATAAACAAATATGATATTGAGGAAATAATCCATTTTGCCGGCTCCATAATTGTGCCGGAATCGGTTGAAAATCCATTAAAATATTATCAAAATAATAGTTGCGTTACCAGAAATCTATTAGAAGCTGCGGTTAATAATAAGGTTAAACATTTTATTTTTTCTTCAACCGCTGCCGTTTATGGTATGGTGGGGAATGAGCCAGTAAATGAAGAGACAATATTAAACCCTATTTCTCCTTATGGACGCTCAAAATTAATGAGCGAAATAATGTTAAAAGATATTAGCGCTGCTCACCCTTTGAGTTTTGGAATTTTACGCTATTTTAATGTGGCCGGAGCGGACAAAGATAAAAGAAGCGGGCAATCAACGCCAAATGCTACCCATCTAATCAAAGTTGCAACTCAGACTGCATTAGGAAAACGTAAATTTATTGAGATTTTTGGCACTGATTTTGACACGCCAGATGGCACATGCTTGCGCGATTATATTCATGTAAGCGATTTGGTAGAGGCGCATTCTTTATTAATTCAATATTTGCGTGCCGGCGGTGAAAGCACAATATTAAATTGCGGCTATGGCTCTGGTTATTCGGTGCGCGAAGTTATTAATGAGGTTAAAAGAGTGACAAATATTGATTTTTCAGTGCGTGAAGCGGCAAGACGGGCTGGTGATCCTGCGGTAATAATCGCAAATGGAGAAAAATTGCGTTCTTTATTGGGCTGGCAACCTAAATATGATGACCTTGAAATAATTGTCAAATCTGCCTTTGAATGGGAAAAATATTTGCAGAATAAATTAGCAAAAGAAAAAAATGGCGTGCATACTATTTCCGATTAGATTGAACTATTTTGAAGTCAAATTAGTCTTCTCTAACGAGGCGCGGTGCTAATAAATGAGTCTGGTTGATTGGGCAAGCACCGGAACTTAAAGCTATGGACTAATTTGCCCTACCCAAAGGAGTGATTTCGCGCTTCGTATGGCAATACCATGCTTGCGGCATATTTTAGCTGTGGTTATGCCGCTTTCTTGCGCGTGTAATATCCGAATAATTTGCTCTTCGTTAAATTTTCTCAATTTCGTTAAATCTGCTGCAATGAAGTTGGTAGACTCTACATAAATCTGGACCATTTATAGGAGCAAGGTCAAGTCAGAAATCAGAAGTCGTAAGCCAGAAACCAGAAATCAGAAGGCAGAAGACGAAGCCAGAAATATATTAGTTCTGCGTGGGCGCACGAAAAAGCGGCGTTACCGGCAACGGCGTGGAGTCGACAAGAATCCTTGAAAATGAGGGGTTTCTATCCGCGTGAAAAAGCGACGTTGCCGGTAACCACTAGGGTATTATGTCAATCCGCAGGGTATCGGTTTCTATCCGCGTGAAAAAGCGACGTTGCCGGTAACTTAGTTAATGATATATTTATATCAAATTTGTAGTTTCTATCCGCGTGAAAAAGCGACGTTGCCGGCAACTACGGCTACTGCCGCTTTCTAACCATGCCAGAAGTTTCTATCCGCGTGAAAAAGCGACGTTGCCGGCAACAAATAACAATCTAAATAACATTGACCAAATGGTTTCTATCCGCGTGAAAAAGCGACGTTGCCGGCAACATACGGAGGTTAAGAATGTGTTTGGGCAGTCCGTTTCTATCCGCGTGAAAAAGCGACGTTGCCGGCAACCCACCCTGTGCAAGCCATTCTGTCAATTAAATAATTTTGGCCTCTTTCCAAAACCATCAACTCACCTCCCTCAAAAAAAGGAACAAAGCAAGAACCTAACAAAAAATGCTTGCACTTTCAACAAAAATATACAATAATTTATAAAAAATTCCAAGAGGAAATTATGAAAAATAAAGGGTTTTCAACAAATTTCCGCACAGAGCTAATTGACGATCATGACCTGTTCAAAAAGGCTATTTCGCTGAACAACCTCCTCTCCGCCTGGTCGCACGTCTGGAAAAATGGTGGCTGCGCCGGCGGCGACAATATTAGTCTTGAGCAATTTCAAAAAGGTGTTAATGACCGATTGGTGAAATTAAGTAAAAAGTTGCGCGAAGGTAAATATTCTCCCGCACCTTTGCGCTATGTGCAAATCCCAAAAAAAGACGGTTCCAAACGGCAATTGGTAATACCCAGCATTGTTGATCGCGTGATACAGACTTCGGTAAATAATATTTTGACACCGCTTTTAGACGAGGAATTTGAGGATAGTAGTTTTGGCTATAGGAGGGGCAAATCTGTTGAACAGGCTGTATCGCGTATATCATTTTTGCAAAGAATGGGAGGTGCATGGGTAGTTGATGCGGATATAGAGGGCTTTTTTGAAAATGTGCTGCATAAAAAATTATTAGAAAGATTAGCCCAATCTATGAGCAAAGGCCCTTTGACTGAACTAATAAGCCTGTGGCTTGAACATGGCGGAACAAATGGTAAAGGGCTAGCGCAAGGAAGCCCGCTTTCTCCGCTTTTGGCAAATTTATATCTTGATAGACTAGATGAGGCATTTGCAGAAAAAGGGGCAAGAATAGTGCGCTATGCCGATGATTTTGTAATTATTTGTGAAGATGCACCAAATGCACAAAAGGCCCTAGAAAAGGCTAGAAATTTGCTAGCAGAACATGACCTAAAAATAAATAAAGATAAAACAAAAATAGTTAGTTTTGAAAAAGGTTTCCGCTTTTTAGGACATATGTTTGTGCGATCGCTCGTAGTGAAAGCAGAAGAAAAAAAAGAAGAAAATGAAATTCTCACCCTCATGCGGCGTATTAATAATATTGATGCGGAAAATTTAGCAAAACAACAATTAGCAGAGGAAGAATTAGAGCGCAAAAGACATGCCGGATTACAACCCGGATTAAGAGTCCTATATATAATGGAGGCAAAAAGAAGGCTCTCTGTTCGCAATCAGGCTTTTGTGGTTGAAGAAAAAATAATCGGTTTTGATGGGGATGAATGGCGGGAAATTTTAGCAATTCCCAGTAGGGAGGTCGATAGAATAGAAGTTGGCCCAAAGGCTGAAGTTGATAATTGTGCTATTAATTTGGCTTTGGCTTCTGATACGCCATTGGCCTATGTTAATGGTTGGGGAGAAACTTTGGGCTGGGTTGCGCCAAGATATGGAGCAAGGGCAAAAAGACATTTCTTGCAGGCAAAATTTATTCTTGATGAGGAAAAAAGGTTAGAATTGGCAAAGGCCTTTGTTAATGGGCGGGTGCGTAACCAGCGCGCGCTTTTGCACCGCTTAAACCGTGCAAGACAAGATAAAGAAACGCTAAAGGCTCTTAGCCAGATAAATAATCTTATCCGCAATATAAAACATCAGGAAAATATTGAATATTTAATGGGTCTTGAAGGTAGAGCAACAGCCTTATATTGGCCTGCTATAGGGCGTATGCTGAAATATGGATTTAATTTCTCAAAACGTGACAGAAGGGGGAAAATTAGCGGTGTTAACATTATGTTTAATATGACTGCAAATATGCTGGCGCGTGATGTAACTGTTTGTTTAGAGCGGGCGGGATTGCATCCCGGATTTGGCATTTTGCACGAAACATATAAAGATCGTGATGCACTGGCCTATGATTTAATGGAGGAATTTCGCGCACCTTTATGTGAGAGCGTGGTTGTTAGTGTAATAAATTCACGCATAGTTTCTCAACATATGTTTGCAACATTACCAACTGGCGAAAAACGCATGATGGGAGAGGCTGTAAAGGGTTTGATTAGAGCCTATGAAAGGGCTGCATCTCGCCCGGTTAAGAGCCAAATAAGCGGGAAAAGGCGTAAATGGCGCCATATTATTTCCGAACAAGCATTTTTGCTGGTAGCCCATATTGAGGGTAGAGAGCAATATAAACCCTATATTATGGACTATTAAAGGTAGGAAAAATATTATGGAAACCGCGTTAACGGTGATATTTTGCTATGATATTGTCAGGGCAAAGACAAGGCGAAAGGTTTCTGCCTTATTAGAAGAGCGAGCGGTGCGGGTGCAAAAAAGCGTGTTTGAGGCCAGAATGAGTGAGGGAGAGGCCAAAAAATTATTTAGAAAAATATCAATCTATCTTGATGAGGGAGATAGTTTACGTATGTATGCGCTTTCTAAAGTCGGACTACGCCATAGTTTAGCTTATGGGGGGGCGCCAATTCCTGAAGATGGAGAATATTGGCTATTGTGAGTGAAAAATATTTATCACCAGTACAACAAAGGCTGGATGAGCCAGAGCAGCAAATTTCGCTTTCGGAATTGGCGAAAAGATGGTTTATGCAGCAAGTTGAGGTCATAATCCCTTTTTACGGATTTTTGCTAGAGAATGAAGAAACATTATCTTTTATTCGCCGCGCTTGGGGCAGCGAACTAATGAAAGGCGCATCACAAAATGCGCTGGAAGAAAAGGCGTGTTCTTGGTCTCCGCCATGTGCGCTAAATATATTTTTTTGGGAACAATTGCGCTTTGGCAAACATGGGCTGCCAAAACCTTATATTTTTTCTTCAGATAAAAGGGGGCAGGATTTAATCATTAAACTTGGCATATTTGGTTTTGCGTGTGAGTGGCTGATGCCGGCTAGGGAAAGTTTGGTTAAGGCTTTGCGGTTTGGTGTTGACTGGAAAAAATTAGCCGCCGGCAGTTTTTTGCCAAAGATAGAAATAGCTACAGTGAGGGTTGCAACTATCAAAGGGATAAAGCCGATAAAGGCGCCCAATTCTGTTGAACTAAATTTTATTACACCGCTTGATACAACGGGTCGGAATAATATTTTAGATGAGCCTTATTCATTGGTTGGGCGTTTAGCACGACGCATAGATGGCTTGGCCAGGTGGCAGGATGTGGAACTAAATGTAAATTGGCAGGAGTTAAGCGAATATTGGAAGGGGCTGGATTATTGGACTGGGGAGCTATTTCCTTCCGTTAGTACCCGCTGGTCAAATAGGCAAAGGAGTAAATTGGTTAATCGTGCGGTGGTTGGGCAAATTTCCATTTCTGGCGAAATTGAGCCTATTTGGGAATTATTGCAAATTGGACAATTTTGTCATGTTGGGCGAGGGGCAGTTATTGGGCAGGGGCGCTATGAAATGAGAATATTATAATTCATATATTCCATATATGATTTATGCTCTAACGCCATTAAAATATTAAATATGCTGTAAGGAGGGTATTTTACTCTGTTAGATGATGAGTTTAGTTGATAATATTCTAAAGGCAAGCTGTATTAATGAGCGCTAATATTGAAAATAATGATCTAATTACCCCCATAATCCTTGCTGGGGGAAGGGGAGCAAGGCTTTGGCCTATATCGCGCTTATCTCGCCCAAAGCAATTTTTGCCATTATTTAATGGGCTGAGCCTTTTTCAGCAGACTTTAATTCGTATAAATGATGAGTCATTTTATGAAAAACCGATTATTCTCACCAATATTGAACATCAATTTTTGGTTGTTGAGCAGGCAGCTGAAATGGGAATAGAGCCTGCAGCAATAATAGTTGAACCCGCCATTAGAAATACTGCACCCGCAATTATTGCTGCTAGTCTTATTGCCGCAAAAGATGAGAAGGATAAGTTAATCCATATCTTACCATCGGATCATATTATAAAAGTGGATAATGCTTATTTGAACGCGTTAAAAATTGCAAAACAGGGTGCAAAAAATGGATATTTAGTAACATTTGGAATTAAGCCAAATAGGCCAGAAACCGGATTTGGATATATAAAGGCGCGCAAAATAAGGGCGCATGAAATAAAAGCTGAAAAAGCATATTTGGTTGAGAAATTTATTGAAAAGCCAAATTTAGAAAAGGCAAGAAAAATGCTTTTTAGCGGCGATTATTATTGGAATTCGGGTATGTTTTTATTTTCCAGCGATGTTTTTTTGCACGAATGTAAAAAAATTACACCAAAAATTTTTACCAATGCCAAGAGATCCGTTAAGCAAGCACAAATAGATTATCCCTTTATTAAACTTGAAGAAAAATCCTTTTTAACTTCGCCCCCCATCTCAATTGATAAAGCTATTTTTGAAAAAACCAAATTGGCAGCTATTGTCCCTTCGCCAATTGAGTGGGATGATTTAGGATCATGGGAATCTGTGTGGAGAAATAAAAAGCGCGGTAAAAATAATAATTTACAAATCGGCTCGGCTACTATTAGCAATAGTAAAAATTCTCTCATATTTTCTGAAAAGACCCACATTGTTGTTGATGGAGTTGATAATATCGCAATTATTGCCAGCGAAGATGTTGTTTATGTAGGGAATATTGCAGCTACGCAACATATTGGCAATATTGTAGAAAAATTAGGAAATAATTCAAAGACTGCTCCATTCACCCAAAGAAGTTTGATCATCCATAAAGAATGGGGGAATTATTCTATAGTTCTTGATGAAGAAAATTTGCTGATAAAGCGCTTATTTATAAAGCCAGGTAAAGATTTTCCATTGCGGGAAAAAGATTGCCAAATTGTGAATTTATTTGTTGTGCGCGGCACGGCAAAGTTGCGGCTTGGTGAAAAAATCATAACCCTTAATGAGAATAAAACCGCCTCAATAGAGCAAGGATTGGCTTATAATATATATAATCCGGGCAAAAGCACGTTGGAAATTATAATAATGCAGATTAACTATCGTTAAAGGGGAGTATTATAGTGGCTCATTAACAATATTAGATATTTGTTTGTTGCAATTGCGCTAAACCCATCTTTAATGTCTAATATTTCCCCAAAATTTCATTTTTTTGCCAATAAAATAAAGATTAAAGTTAAAAATTATGTGATTAATTGAGCTAGTCAATATTTGTTCTGGGACAATAGAGTGCAAAACGAAGAAAAAAATAAAAATAAACGGATAAAGCGAAATTGGCTTTTGCAATTTGATGCCTGGCTGGATTCTAGTTCATATGATTTTTTCAAATCTTTGGGGCGCGCTTATACGCGTTTTGAAGATATAATGTCTATTTTCCATATTTCTGGGTTTAGACGAATATTTGTAGAAATATTATCTGATATATTTTCCTTTGCTGCAATCGGAGCATTATTAATGTTATCATTGGCAATACCCGCATTTGATGAAACAGCATCGGGTGAGTTTAATAAGGCTGAGGATTATTCATTTATTTTTCTGGACCGCTATGGCAATGAAATTGGCAGGCGCGGTATTCGCTCTGATGATTCCATAGAGTTAGAACAATTACCCGATTATCTAATAAAGGCTACTTTAGCAACAGAGGATAGAAGGTTTTATGAGCATTTTGGTATTGATTTCATTGGTATTTTCCGTGCTTTTATTGCTAATGTAAGGGCAAATGCTGTGGTTGAGGGTGGCTCTTCTATTACCCAGCAATTGGCAAAAAATCTATTTTTATCTTCTGAACGCACATTTTCCAGAAAAATAAAGGAGGCCTTTTTATCTTTGTGGATTGAGGCGCATTATTCAAAGGATGAAATATTAAAATTATATTTTGACAGGGCCTATTTAGGGGCAGGCAATTTTGGCGTTGCAGCGGCCGCAGAATATTATTTTGGTAAAAATGTAACCGATTTAACTTTGGCAGAAGCGGCAATGTTTGCAGGAATGTTTAAGGCACCAAGCCGATATGCTCCCCATATTGATTTGGCAGCCGCACGCGGCAGGGCAAATGAAGTATTAACCAATATGGTTGAAGCTGGATATTTGACCGAAGGGCAGGTAACAAAGGCTAGAAAAAATCCGGCAAAACATATTGAACGTCTAGATGAGATAGATTACCCAAATTATTTTCTTGATTGGGCTTTTTTGGAAGCCAAGAAAATAGTGGAAGGCAGAGATGAGATTAGTTTTATTGTGCGCACCGGATTTGACCCAATATTACAATCTTTTGCTAAAGAGGCAGTAATATCTACAATTCGTGAAAGTGGAGAAAAATATGCGGTAGAACAAGCTGCAATGGTGGTAACAGACCTAAATGGAGTTGTAAGAGCTATGGTTGGGGGGCTTGATTATGGCAAAAGCCAATATAATAGGGCGATAAGCCCAACACGCCAGCCGGGCTCTGCCTTTAAGCCATTTGTATATGCCATAGCCTTTGAAACCGGTAAATTTACTCCCAAAAGCACAATTAGCGATAGTCCGGTATGTATTGGCAATTGGTGCCCACAAAATTATAATCGCTCCTATCGCGGAACAGTTACGTTAATGAATGCTTTTACCCGCTCAATTAATACTGTTCCGGTAAGATTATCCAGAATAACCGGACGAAAACCAATTGCCGATATGGCGCATAGATTAGGAATAAGAAATGATTTTCCAATAACGCGCTCTTTAGCATTAGGTGTTGCTTCTGTCAGCGTGCTTGATATGGTTGCGGCCTATGGAGCATTTGCATCGGGTGGATATAAGACTGAGCCAAAGGCAATTTCGCGTATAACAAATCTGCAAGGGGAGGTTGTTTATGATAGTAAGGAATATAATAAAAGGGAGCGTGTTTTAAGCGAAGAAGTGGCAAAATATATGAACCAGATGATGCGAAATGTTGTTGTAGCCGGCACTGGCAGGCGGGCAAATGTTGAAGGTGTGCCAGTGGCGGGTAAAACCGGAACAACATCTTCTTATCGTGATGCGTGGTTTGTTGGCTTTAGCGGAAATTATGTTGCGGGTGTGTGGATGGGAAATGATAATTATTTGGAAACAAACCGTTTAACGGGAGGCTCTTTGCCAGCAACAATTTGGCAAAAATTTATGGAGCTTGCACACATAAATATTGAAGTTAAGCCTTTATTCGGTGTTGATTTTGAGCCGCGCCCCTTCATAATTGCACAGGAAACTGAAGAAAATAAAGAAAATATAGTCCATAATCGTGCTCCAATTTTACAACCAAAAGCCGCGCAAAAATTGCTTGAATTGTCAACCATGCTGAATTTGCAAATGAAATTGATAAATAGGCAAAAGGCGGAAAAAAATAAAATTAATGTTGCGGGTGGCAAAGAGTGAGGGATTTAACTCCAAAATTTTTAATTTTTTTATTAAGTTCGCTAATTATTGGGCTGGGATTAACATATTATTCGCTAAATGATGGAAAATTTATAGGAACTTATCATCGAAATGAATGGACTGCCTGGCCAAAGGTAGGTGCACCAAATCCTGATCCATATACAAGAGCATTTGTTGCTCTAAGTAATAATTTGCAATTGGGCAGAGCTGAGGGGGTAGAATTTATTGCGCAAAGAGATGATAAGGGCGATATATTATTGCGCGAATGTAATTATATTTTAGAGGGTGATACGCCAGTTGCTGCTCTTTGGACATTAAGGGCGGTTTCTATAAAAAAGGGTTTAATAACACCTAAAGGCAAAAAAACAAATCTACAAAGCAGGCGGCTAGTAAGAAATAATGATGGCACTTTTATAATTTTTATTGGCAAAAAATTAAAATCTAAAAATTGGCTGGAGATTTCTGGCAATGGGCCTTTTGAATTAGTTTTGACATTTTATGACGCTCCCATTTTGGCTGGTTTTGGCAGCAAAATCATTAAAATGCCCTCCATAAAAAAAATGGGGTGCGAATGATAAAGACATTTCTTACATTATTTGCCGGAATAATATTTGGTTTAATATTACATCTGAGCATTATTTTATTACTGCCGGTTTTTTCTCCCTCCAGCATATGGAATATTTTTGCTAAAATCGCCCCCATAGGTGAGGTTGTTATTTTGGATAGGCCGGTAGCAAATAGTGATAATATTCTCAATCTGGATCCGGAATTAGCCTATGCGGTTTGCCGTCTTGATCTATCTATGGGGCCAGGATTTTTAAGCGGTCAACTGACCAGCGATTTTTGGTCAATAGGTGTGTTTGATAAAAATGGGGTAGCAATTTACAGCACTACGGGTAGATCCAGTAGTGATAATTTTTTGCAATTGGGAATATTTAACCCGTCACAAACCAGATTACTTGCCGAGCAACAATTAGAAATGCAAGAAAATTTGATAATTGTTGAATCGCCACGCAATGAAATTTTTGTTGTGGTGCGAATTGCTCCGCCCTTTCCCGCTATGTGGTCTGTTTATAGTGAAATTCTAACTAAATTAAATTGCTCTAATCTTGCCGAAAATTCCTATATTCTGACTGAGTAACAGAAAATACTCTAAATTATTTTTTATAAATTATCTGATTTGAAAAAGGATTTGTTTTTAGTCTGGAACTAATTGTTGCATCTCCACCAGAATAGGTGGGCAGTAAATTTTCATTACAAAAATTTTCATTTTCAGCACTATTAACCACAATAATCATTTCGCTTAATCTGGCATCAACAATTCTTGCTTCTTCATGTGGCGTTTCAATTAACAATCTATCAAGAGCAAAAGAATAAGAATCATAGCGATAGCGTAAAGCGCGAATAAACCAGTTTATAAAAATTTCATTTTCAATTTGCCGTTTTTTTACAGCTGCAATTTCAGCTTCACTAGCGCTGGCAATTGAATAGACAGCAATATTTCTTCTTCTGTCAATTTCTTTAACCGCGCAAATAGCTCTAAAGACAGCGGGTGACAATTTTATGTCTGCTTCAATTTCGCGCGCAATAGCATTGTAGCGCGTTTTAGAGGAGGAAAATTTTTGTGTTCTTAGATAATTATAATATTCATCAATTGCAAATTTTTTGCTATCCATAGCTATAAGGCGGGTTCTTTGCCATTCACTTGCAATGTTAAAAAACCATTTTTCAGCGTGAGGCGATATTAAATATCGCCAGACCCTATTATGCATCTCCTTTTCTTCGTCTGTGAGGTTGAGAGAAAGAGCTATTTCGGCATTAGCATCTTTTTTTGTTTCTATTTTAGGTAAAATCTCATCATAGATATTATCCGCTTTTATCCTATCAAAATCTCCAACAGGCCTTGCGCACGCGCTTAAACTTAATAAAAGCAATAAAATAGTCAGCGCACGCATTGCCACTATCCCCGCTTTTTGTCACGACTATTATTATGTTTTTTCTTGGGTAAATTATTTATGTAGTTTAAGGGAAGTGTATTTTCATTATGGCGCTCATATCTAACACCGGTAAATAAGAGAATATGGGCGCTTTTATTATCAGACTTTGCTATTGCCTGTTCTTTTTTATCAGGAGTCCTGCTCCGCTCTAAAGAGCGGATATTTTGTTCACTGATTCGGATTAGCTTTCCCATTTGCAACTTTCCGATATTAAAGGTTAAAATATGCGTAAAACCATAAATTTCGCCTATTGAGCAAAAAATTATGATTTTCCTCACCTTTTTATTAATTAATGCTCTTGGTTAATAGTCTGCTAACGAATTGCAGGAAATATTAGATAAGAATGTTTTTTTGCTTTATGGTGATACTTTATGATAGGTTTTCAACCATTTGAAACTTTTCAATTGCTGGGTGAGACAGATAATGTTGAACGGGCAAATACTCTTCTTTTAGCAAGTTGTGATGCTTTTGTCTGGCTGAAGAAACCAGATAAAGAAGAAATTGAGCAATTTGAAACGCTCGCTACACGTTTATTTCAGACTGCTTCCCCTGACATTCGGGAAAGGGCTGCAAATATTTTGATCGGGGCAGATAATCTAACCCCAAAAATTGAAAGTCTGATTATAGATAATATTGGCCAGAATTTAGAGAAATTTTTACTTAGCGCGCCACAATTATCACCAGAAATATTAGGAAAGCTGATTGATAGAAAAAATATTGAGATAAATGCATTAATTGCAAAACGCGCTGATTTGCCCAAACCCATTATAACTAAACTATTTCAGACTAATTCACGAAAAACCTATCGTTCTTTGGCTGCGAATGAGAATATTATTGCTAAAGGTCCTTATCTAAATGCATTTGCCCGCTCGGCACAAATGGATTTTGAAGTGGCCAGATTATTGGCAGGGCGCAAAGATTTTGATAAGGCTCTTTTGGCGCCAGTATTTTTTAATCTTGAGGAAGCTGATAGGATAAAGATTATTGAGGCTTTTTCTGAGCGTAGGGCGCCAGAAGCGCCAATTAAGAAAACTATTGAGCAAATTTCGGTGGCAAGAGAAGAGCTAACTCTTGCTTTAATGAAATTATTTTCGCAGAATAAACGACCTAAAGTTACGCAATTACTGACGCAAATTAGCGGTCTTGATGAGATTAAGTGCGGACAAATTGCCCATGATGAAAGTGGGGCGGCATTATTTGTTATTTTGCGCGCCTTTGGCTGCACCGCCTATGATGGGTTAAAGGTAATTATTCATGCAACTAGTTTTGAGCAGGATAGATCAAAATTATTGGCTGGTTTTGCCGCGCTATTTCAAAAAGTAAGTGTAGATTCAATGGCCTATATGATGAGTGTATGGCGCAATGAAGTAAATTTACTTGATTTAACCAAACCGGAATTTATTAGATTTGCCGATAATAGGGGTGATATTAATAATATGGAAGTAACGGGCAGAAAAGAGGGACCAATTTATCAGGCTATCAGAACTCTTGAGCAAATTAACACTAAAAGGGCAAGTTAACTAATCAAACAATTTCTATACCGATATTTTTTGCCCTTGTTTCAAGCGCAATAATCCAGATATCCGGATCAAAATTTATTTCACTTTCTAGTTTTTTGGCAATTTCCTCCTTTAAGTTGGTTTTTAAGCGTAACTCAAAAATTAAATCTATACTATTATTTTTCCTTTTTAATAATGGCGCTGGTGCGAAGAGTGAATAATTACCATCTAAATGATTGACTTCTATAAAAATTTGCCCTGCCTGCAAATGGCCTTTTCGGGCAATCACACAATAATTGCCAATATCATTATGTTTTCTGATAAAGGAAGCACACCAAATATCAGAGCGCAATTGGGACATATTATTAAATCCCCTTAAAATTTATCCTAAAAATATTTGGCCAAAACTAATTATATTTCCAGTTTGGCTCCGGCTTGCTTAAGCAAATCAATTAGCTCTTCGCTAACCACTCCGCTGACTTCATAATTATAATAAACTTCAAAATTTCTAATAGCTTTGGCGGTCTCCGGGCCAAATATACCATCTATTTTACCTTGCAAAAAGCCCAGACTTGCCAAACCCAGCTGCACTTTTTTTACCAATTCCTTATCAAAATTATATTTTTCTACATTAGAGCCAATATTAGAGCTATTAGCGACTTTTTTTGTAATTTCCATTAACGGATCAATAATTTCGCTTTGTCTTTTTTCGCTCTCATTTTGCGGCAATGATTGAATCTGCTCTGCTGGCTTAATTTCTATATTTGATGGTGTTTCAATATTATTAGAGATGGAATTATTACCCCCATTTATATTGCTATTTTCGCTTAGGGGAACAGATTCGATCATTTGTAAAATTTCAAAAGTTAGAGCCCCGACCGGCTTTAACCCCATGAAACTTTCAAAATTGCGAATAGCATTTGCTGTATTGGGGCCATAATATCCATCAATCTTATCTTTGAAAAAACCCAATTGCATTAGTTTTTTCTGTAATTTTTTAACATCTTCATGTTCGATTTTTTCTTTTTTTATAGAATTAACCGGAATTGGAGGAATTGGCTGGGTTTTAATATTATCATTATTGTTGTTAGTTTTATTTATTTCCTGAACCACTATTTGCTCAGTATCTGGGGAATTAATTGCAAGAGATAAATTTGACTTACCGCTTACACTAAATAAGGGAGCAGGATGGGGATTATTCTGCCAAAAAAGAGCATTAAGAGCGGCTATGAAAATAGTAATTGTCATAAAACTTATAATAAGAAAAGCTAAGGGAGCTTTGGCTATGTTGAACAGGCAAAACAAGAAAATCCGCTTTATAAAATTTAGAGCAGAACTGGTCAAATTAGCGCTCAGACTCGGATTTTGAGCTGAAATCATAATGCAACCTTTCTATTATTTGCTAAATTACTATTTTGTTCATTATTAATTGGGGTAAAATATTTCTCTGTAATTTGTCCCAAATTAACAATATTATCTTCATTCAATTTTGGCCCCTCTAAAGGCAATAAAATTGTTACATTTGTGCCAATATTAAGTTCAGATTCAAAATGAATAGTGCCCTGATGAAGATCAACAAGCCCCTTTACTATTGATATGCCAAGACCTGTCCCTTCATATTTTCTGTTAGTTCCTCTATCTGCCTGAAAAAACGGTTCTCCCAATCTCCTAAGATGTTCTTTATCCATGCCAATGCCGCTATCTTTAACGGTAATTTCTAGATATTTTCCCCGTTTTCTTAAGCCAAGAACAACAGTTGAGGCTGGTTTAGAAAATTTGATGGCGTTCATTAATAAATTAATAATTATTTGTAAACACGCTCTTTCATCGGCAATTATTTGCTCAAACTCAGCCGATTTACTTACCTCAATATTTATATTTTTTTCTTTAGCAAATTTAGAGATAATTTTTAACGCGGGCGAAATAAGCTGTTCGGGGTCAAATTTTGTCAAATTTAACTCAAATTTACCCGCTTCAATCTTAGCCATATCCAATAGTGAATTAACGATAGATAATAAATGATGACCACTTTGTGAAATCAGGCTGATATATTCATGATATTTCGGATTAAGATCTCCTCCAACTTCATTAATTATCATATCGGAAAAGCCAATAATTGCATTTAGAGGAGTTCGCAATTCGTGACCTATTAATGCCAAAAATTGTGATTTTTCCTTGTTGGAGTTTTCCGCTTGCTTAATTTTTTGTGAAAGTTCTTCTTCCTTTCTTTTTTTCTCAGAAATATCGCGCAAAAGAACAATAACTTCACAAGGAGCAGCTTTTATTTGCAAATAATTTAATGGTGTAAATTCAATTTCAACCCAAATATAGTTGGCAATAGCATTTTGAATATTATTTTTTCGCATGCGAATATTGATGGATAGTTTTTCTCCATATTGACTGCGCTTTAGACTATTTAGATAAAGGGGACGATCTAAAATATGAATATGCTCTAATATTCCATCACCAGCTAGCTCATATTGCTGACAATTAAATAAATTAGTGGCCGATTTTGAAATATAAATTAATTTCCCTCTATCATCATAGCGTAACAGACCATGAGCTAGATTATTAAGTAAATTTTCTTCATTTTGTTTTGTAAATTTATGAAGAATATTTCTTTTTCTATGTAATTTTAACAGAAATATAGAAAGTAAAATAGTTAAAATAATTGCGCCATAAATGGTGAAAGCAAAACCATAATCGCTTATTTTACTTTGCACCAACAAAAAAAAGGGTAAAAACCCGCTCACCATAGCAATAAGTAAAATAAGGGCGATTTTTCTTTTGCTAGTAAAAAATACGCTAAATTTTTGCTGCTGTTTTTTTGCTAAAATTTCTAAAAAATTATTATTAATTGAGGGACGCATTTACTAACCTACTCAAAACGGACCTTTGTCCAATTCTTAAGAAGCAATTTTGCAACTAACCCCTAAAACAAAATTAAATATTCGGATTTTACTTATATTTTTTAGCGAAAATTAGTGTTAATCTGCTCTTATCGTAAATAATTAGTTACTGCTATTTTCTATTTTTCCAGTTCAAATTTGATTAAAATCCAATCTATTTTTGTAATTAAAGATTAGAAAACTGTCTTTATGTTCGCTCGCATAGATTATGCGGATCTAAAGCGATGTAGCGGTTTATTATGGAGAAGGGGAAGGAATAGGGGTAAATGTTTTTACTAAGGTCTATTTTTTGGCTTGCTTTAGCCTTTATCATATTAAGGCCTGATGGATTTGAGGATAGGGCTGATATTGGCGCCATTAAGGAAGCAGCAATTAAGAATACACAATTGGCATTAGTAGAAAATTTAGGCTTAAACCCATGCAATAATTTAGAATGTAGCACTAATAAGACCCTCAAAATTGCCGCAACTTTTGTTTCAGGGACTGAAAAATATTCAATAAGAAATGGAGAGGAAACTGATTTGCAAAAAAATAGGGGAATGTCGATTACTAACCATTCTTTAGCTCCCATCCCCAAAGAAAGAATAAAGAAAAGGTAGCTAAAGAATATATCAAGGAAAGCACTATTTCCCCAACTTACCCCATGCAATCCTTGATAGGCCGCAAATGTTTGCCCCAACATTTGCGGTCATTTATTTTACCAATTTATATTGCGAAAATATTTTTTTGCTTTATCTATCCTAATATGAGTAAAAAAGAAACATTTTCACAAATTCAAGAAAATCTAACCTTTTTGGATGATTGGGAAGAGCGCTATCGCTACCTTATAGAATTGGGACAGGGGCTTGAAACTTTAAGCGAAGAGGAAAAAAACGAAAAAAATAAGGTTCAAGGTTGCGTTTCTCAAGTTTGGCTTGTGCTTGATGAGATGGATGAAGGTGGGCAGAAGAAAATATTTTTACGCGCCGATTCTGATGCCATGATAGTGAAGGGGCTGATAGCTATATTAATAGCTCTATTTTCGGGCAAAAGCGCTAAAGAGATCTTAGAAATAGAAGCAATAAAAATTTTTGATGAATTAAATTTACGTGAACATTTGACCGCACAAAGATCCAACGGTCTGGTTGCAATGGTAGAAAAAATTAAACAGGAAGCGGCGAAAATAAATTAATCAGTCGCCCGTGAAGAATTTTTAACATATTGATACTTCTCGATATTTTCTCATATCGGGCATTTAATATTGCAAGATTTTGTTTCTATTGCGTAGTTTTCTTGCAAATTCTGCCCCCCGATTCCTACCTTTCACCTTCCGACTTCTGACTTCTGAGCGATAAATCTTCACGGCCGACTAATCATTCAAATATGGTTGGACGCGATCCTTCTTTTTGCCAGTAAGTTGATTTTCCCTTTAACTTGCCAACAGCCTTAGGGGTTAAGCCAAATTTTTGCGCTAGCTGTTCAAGCCCTATGCGCAAAACTAGTTTTGCGCTGCGGCGCGGCCAGCCCTTTTCGCTCTCAACAATTTGCAATCCCTTTTCTAAACCGCAAATATCTATGATGACTGAGGCACATTCATCCGGCATTCCATTTAATAATTGTTCAATTTTCCTTCGGGCATCAATGGCCATATCTGATAGTTCGGCTGTCGTGAAATTAGAATATTTTTCCTTTCCTTTTGGTGAGGCAAAATAATTTATTGTTGTTCTGGCGCGTAATTGCGATTTTTCAAAAAGGAGCGCAAATTTTTTTGCCGCTTCGATATGGTGTGGTTTAAGAAATGGATTTTTTTTATCCTTAAAAATTGTTAATTTAGAAATCGGGCTTTCGGCTAAATTTTTCTTTATGCCATTTCTTTCTGTAATGATGATCTGATGCTGTTTACTAAATTGTTCGCTGGCATAGGATAATTTTCTTATTAGCCACTTCTTTGCTTCTTTTGTCGGGAAAATATTTCCCTTCCTAATTATTATTAGCCCTGCGCTTTCCAATGAGTCTAACTCCGCATTTTCCAGCATATTTCCTTCACTATTTTCAGAGAGGGAAATAATTTTTTTTCGTAAAAGCAATTTAATAAATTTGATAAGGCGGCGTTCTTTAGCGCATTTTTTACTCATTTAATCCTCACTTTGGTCATTATTATTTTGTTCCAATATCGCGAATATTTTATTTTCCAATTGCGCAACAAATTCATCAAATTCCATATCATCACGCCTATCTTCAATTTTGGCGCAAGCATGGGAAACTGTGGTTCTATCGCGGCCAAAGAACCTGCCAACCTCGCTCATGCTTCTGCCCGAAGTAACATGTAATAAATACATTGCTAATTGCCGTGCCTCAGCAATATGCGCCTTACAGCGTGAATTATGAAAAAAATCTGATTTTGTAACATTTGTTAATTTACTGACCATATTAACAATTATCATCGCATCAATAGTTTTTTTATCTTTTATATTTTGTAGTTTCTGCTTTGTGTTAATTGCAGATATATTTACAGGTTCAATATTTTTTCTTGTTTCAATTATTATTGACACTTTATTTTCCCCTCTAAATTATATAATAGGATTATATTCCTATATTGCATAAATATGGCAAGGGGGATAAGTCAGGCAAAAAACCTACAAAATTTATCAGAATGTAAAACTATCAGAGCGATTATATCAGCTTTGGCATAGTAGAATATGTCATGAGAAAAATTGGATAAAATCAGAAATAATATTAAGGCTGAATCTTCCTAAGAATTTTAAGCTATTTCTTTGTTTTTTCTGAATCAAGCTCATTAATTATTGTAAGTTCAGTTGGCTTATGGCCGGTGAGAAATGCCGCTCTGGCAAGTAAATGAGCAGCAACAGGCGCCGTTAATAATAAAAATACAAAACCGGCAATGGCACGTAAAATTATTGCTCCATCAAATGAGACTATTGCTATTGCGGTGAGTAAAAGGCCAGTTCCCATTGTTCCGGCTTTGGAAGCGGCGTGCATGCGGGTATAAATATCAGGCAGTCTTAACAAGCCAACTGCTGCTAATAAACAAAATATGGAGCCAGCAAGCATTAATAAGCCACCAATATATTGAAAAAATGCAATAATCATTATAGCTTCCTTTTCCGTTTCTTTTTTGCTTCCGGCTCTGGCTCTGATTCCATTTGTTTTATTTGTTCGCTAGCTCTCCCTCTATGTAGGATAAAGCGAGCAAAAGCGACAGTTGCTAAAAAACCAACCAGACCTAAAGCAATAGCAATATCCAAATATAAGAAATAGCCAGTATAAATTACCACAACAGCAATATAGCCAATGCCAATATAGACCAACATATCAAGCGCTATAACTCTGTCGGGAAGGGTAGGGCCTAATATAATGCGTAAGATTGTAAGGAAAAATGCAAGGCTAAGAATGGCAAATGAAACTATTCCAGCAAATATTAAAAAATCGGCAGAACTCATTCAAACACCTCAATTATTTTTCGCTCAAACCCTTTGGCAATAGATCTGATTAATTGCTGCTTATTATCTATAGAAATTGCGTGCACATATAATATTTTTTTATCATTTGAAACATCAACGCTCAATGTGCCCGGAGTAAGAGTAATTAAATTTGCTAATAATGTTATTTCCCCATCAGATTTTGCTTTAAGTGGAAAAGCAATAAATCCAGGCTTAAGGTGTGATTTAATATTTGGCATAATCACCAAAAGAGCCACCCTGATGGCACTCATTGCCAGTTCAAAAAAGAATATGGCTATAAGAGCGATAATTTTCTTAACTTTAGAAAATAAAACCGGGCTGGCAAGATAAGAGCGAATAAACCAAAGGGCGATAAGCGCTATTGCCCACCCCAAAAGCAGATTTAACAAAGTAAAGCTGGCAGTAATTGCCGCCCAAATTAGGGCAAGAACTATTGAACCAAATGCAAAATTCATTTTATTTCTCTCCTTCTTCCCCTAACTGCGGCATGGTAACTAAATCCGGTTTAGCTAAGCCAGTTGCCTCAACATAGCGATCACTATTGAGAAGATCCAACGCGGCAACCCTACCCAGCCCAAATATTGTGTTTGGATTAATGCCAAAATAGACAATTAGCAAAATTAAAATTGTTGTTGGCGCACTACAAAGCCATTTATCCTTAGTTTTAAGTGGCTGTAATTTTTCATTGGGTTGTTCGGAATTTGCCCCCTCAGGCCCGGCTCGCCAGAAAATATGCGCCCAAAGGCGTGAGCCAGCAATGGCTGTAAGTAATGAATTGGTAAGTAAAGCTATTATTAATAATATTTCACCCCTTTCAAGCGAAGCCTCAATCAGTAATAATTTTGGCCAAAATCCAAGAAATGGCGGCAATCCTGCAACGGCAAACACCAAAACCAAAAATAAAATTGAAAGCCAGGAACTAGCCGAATAAAGCCCTCCCATTTTTCGGACATCTTCGGTGCCCATAATTTTTTCAATTAGTCCTGCTACAAGATAAAGAGCGGAAATTGTCAAAATTGAATGGAAAATATAGATTGAAGCGCCAGCTACCCCGCGTAAATTTGGCACGGCAAGCCCGACCAGGACTGAGCCAATTCCACCAATTAACAAAAAGCCAATAGCGCGGCGTAAATTAGTTTGCGCTATTGCTCCAAGCGGCGCCAAAATAAGAGTTATAACAGCTAAGGCAGCTATTAGCGGCTCTAAAAAGTCTCTAGCAGTGGGCATAACCAGCAATAAGGAGCGTAATAGTGCATATGTGCCAACTTTTGTTAACAGACCACCAAATAGGGCTGAAACCGCAGGATGTGGCGTATGATAAGAGGCAGGAAGCCAGGCATTAACAGGGAATGCCGCTGCCTTCATACCAAAGGCCAATAATAATAGCGCACCAATTGATGCTAAGGGGCCAAAGGGAGCATTAGCGGCTTTGAGGCTAATATCTGCCATATTTAACGTTCCAAACAGACCATAAATCAGCCCAAGCGCGATAAGAAAAAAACTGGTGGCCAAAAAGTTCAAAAATCCATATTTTATCGCTCCATCAAGCTGAATTTTGCGTCCCCCCATTATGATAAGCCCAAATGAGGCAATCAGCATCACTTCAAACCAGACATAAAGATTAAACATATCCCCAGTCATAAAAGCGCCGCTAACACCCGCAAGTAACAATAAAAGCAATGAATGAAAGCCATATTTTACTTCGCGTTTAGCTAAGTCAGCTTGCGCATATATAGTAACAATCAGGGCGGTTAATGCAGAAGCAAGAGCAAAACTAATTCCAAAAATATCAACGGTAAAACTAATTCCAAATGGAGGCAACCATTTACCCATTGTCATTGATTGTGGGCCTAAAGCCAAAATGCGCAATAATAAATTTATTTCAATAATTATTATTGTTAAAATAAAGATAATTGTCAGAATAGGTTGAATTGATCTATTAAATCGCAGCATTATCAATAATGCCGCCCCCATTAGCGCAATTATTGTTGGCAAAATTATAAACCAATCGGCAAAGCCGGTAGCAAAATCGATCATCGCTACTGGCAATTTTACTGCGGCCTCGTAATTTGCTTTTTCTTCCATTTCCAATCCTAATAAGTTAATGGTGGGCGAGGCGCACGCTCTGGCTCGGCAATACGCATAGTGTCAGTATCATCCGCATCTAATTCCTGATAAGCACGATAGCCAAGCACTAATAAAAAGGTGAATAATGCAAATCCAATAACAATAGCGGTTAAAATAAGCGCTTGGGGCAGGGGATTAGCAAATGGCTCTAATAAAATTTCTTCACCCATCGGAACAATGGGAGGTGTTTCTTTAGTTAAACGGCCGGCGGTGAAAATAAGTAAATTGACTGCATTACCAAAAATTGAAATACCCAATAACATGCGAATTATTGCCCTTGACAGCAATAAATAAATGGAAACGGCGAAAAACATTCCAATTAAAATGGCCAGAGCTATTTCCATTATTTTTTCTCCTCCTTTTCCTCTAGAGCTAGGGCAATGGTAGAAATTGTCCCTAAAACGGTGAAATAAACGCCAATATCAAATAAAAGCGGGGTTGAAAGGGCTATTTTTTTACCTTCAAACTCAAAATAAGCCCAAATTCCGGTTAAATATGGCGCTTGGTAAAAAATTGATATAGTACCCGCAAAAGCTGCGATAAATACGCCAAAGCCGGCAATTGCTATTGGATCAAATTTGAGCGCTTTACGCACCTCTTTCACTCCGGCGGCTATTCCGTAAATAGCAATAGATGAGGCAGCAATTAATCCGCCAATAAATCCTCCGCCCGGCTCATTATGCCCGCGTAGCAAAACAAAGACAGAAAAAACCAGCATAATCGCCACCAAAATAGGCGCAATAGTGCGAAAAATTACCGTATTCATCTCTTTGCCTTTCCTTGTTTCATATTAATATTAATATTGCGGGTTGAATTTTTTCTGCTTCTTTTGTTGGCGCTGCTGCTTGATGTTTTTTTGCTTGCCAATTTATTTTTGTTTCTTCTCTTATTGTTTTTTGCTGCGCCAATTCCCATTTGTGGCCCACCTGCTCTAATGCGAATTAGAGCTAAAACCGCAATGCCAGCGGTCATTACAACCGCAATTTCGCCCAAAGTATCAAGTCCGCGATAATCAACTAATATAACATTGACAATATTGCTGCCATGCGCAATTGGCTTAGAGGTGAGGGCAAAAAATTCTGTAAGCCGTAAATCAAGCGGATTTTGCACAATCGCAATCAGTAAAATACTAATGCCCACCCCGCCAATCAGAGCAATAGAGCCATCACGCAAAACATCTTCAAATATACGATTATCGCGCCTATCAAGATAAAGGCGTGACATGACGAGCGCTAAAATAACAACAGTTAATATTTCAACCATAAATTGCGTAAATGCCAGATCGGGTGCACCAAACAGCATAAATATTAATGCTACTGCAAAACCCTGAATACCCATTGAGACTATTGCAACCAGCCTTGTGCGGGCAATTAATAGGGCAAATAAGCCTAGAGCTGCCATAATTATCACGCCCCATTCATAAAAGGTAAGATATGGGATAGTGGCGGAAATTGAGGGAATTGCTCCAGTTAGAGTGAGCGGGATTAATACTGATGCGGCCAGCAAAATAAAGACAACCACCATATAAAGCTCTAAGCGGCCGTGATGCCAAAGTCTGGTTAAAAAATCGGCAAAACGAATTAGCGAAAATATTATTGCATCAAACCCTTTATCAAAATCCCAATTAAAGCCATCATCAAGTCGGCGCAGAAAACTCCTTATATTTTCAAGCCTATAAAATAATATAGCGCCTATAATCCAGGTAATGATTGAAAATAAAATCAAAGGCTTAAAAAACATGCCAATATACCATTTAAGATGGTTTTCAACCAGATAATTATAAATGGTTGAGGCTGTTGGATTAACGAATAATTTGCCAAAATCGCTAATGAAAATACCTGCTGCCAGTGCCAATATTCCAAACAAAATAGGACCCGATAATAGAGCTAAATTACCCTCATGCGGTTTTAAGGGGGTTGGCTTAATTTCTCCAAGAAATGGTTTTGTAGCTATTGCAGCGCCAACTACCAGCATAAAACTATTGCCTAAAATAAGCACCGAAATTATTAAAATTGCATCTATATCAAAGCGCATTAGTGCAAGATACATTTCTTCTTTGGCAAAAAACCCGATTGCCGGAGGTAGACCAGCCATTGAAATGGCGCCGATTATTGCCGCGATAAAACTTATCGGTAGGAATTTTTTTAGCCCTGCAAGTTCGGTAATGTTTCTTGTGCCAGTGCCGTGATCTATTATTCCTACAAGCAAAAATAGCCCTGCCTTATAAAGGGCGTGCGCTACTAGATAAATTACCATTGCGCTAATGGCAATTTCAGTTCCTACACCAATTAAAATCACCAATAGACCAAGAGAAGCAACCGTTGTTTGGGCTAACATTAATTTCATATCAGTCTGTTTGAGCGCCCAAATAGCTCCCCATAATAATGTAACAGATCCAAATATGGTTAAAATTATAAACCAGAGATCTGAGGCGCCCAATAGGGGGTTCATGCGCGCCAATAAATAAACTCCGGCTTTAACCATTGTTGCGGAGTGTAAAAATGCTGAAACGGGAGTTGGCGCTTCCATTGCATTGGGCAACCAAAAGTGAAATGGAAATTGTGCTGATTTGGTAAAGGCGGCGATAGAAATTAATATAAGCACAAGCGGGTAAATATTGAGCGATTGCAAATAATCGCTATAATTGCGTATGGCGCTAAATTCCCAATTACCCAATAATTGCTGCAATATTATTACGCCGACCAAAAGAGCTAATCCGCCCGCGCCCGTAACAACTAAAGCCTGAATTGCCGCTCTACGGGAAGCCTGTCTTTTGTGATCAAAGCCAATTAATAAAAATGAAGTTATTGATGTAAGTTCCCAGAATATAAATAAAACCACTAAATTATCTGCCAGAACAAGTCCGAGCATTGAGCCCATAAACATTAAAATATAGGCTAAAAACTTACCTTGATCTGGGTGGCCTTTAAGATATTTACCAGAATAAATGACAATAAAAGTGCCAATACCAGAAATTAACAAGGCGAAGCTTAAGCTTAACCCGTCAATAAAAAAGGAAAAATTCAAATTATATTGGGGTATCCACTCTAAGGAGGATTGGATAAATCCTCCCTCTGAGACGGGCTTAATAAAACCCAATAAATAAATAAAAATACTGGCCGGAATTATTGCCAAAATCCAGCCTGCAAAATATCCGCTAAAGCGGAAAATAAAGGGCGCCAGAAACGAAGCTAAAAACGGTGCAATCGCAATTAGCGCAATGGTCAAATCAGTTCCAAAAATCAAATTTGCCTCTTATTTAGCGAATCATTTTATAGTAACTTAAACACTCACTCCATAAGAACAAGTCAGTTTTTCTGCTAAAATAAAATAAAACCAGATAATCACAATTTTTATGGCTAGACTATTCATATTGGTCAAGGGCTAATTTGGATATTTATCGACAGGGAGCTTATGGTAATGATTAGGTTTTTCTTGATTAGTTTGAACCATTTTGAACTCAATTAGTTCTCTCTATCAAGGCCGTGGCTCGATCTGGATTGATCGGGCAAGCGCCAAAACTTAAGCGAGAAGGGGGTTGATTTATCCCACCTAAGGGCGGTTTTGCGCATTTTGCTGGCTTTGTTACATTTTTCTTATAGTCAATCAGACAGTGGCAAAAAATGTGCCTTGCCAGCAAAAAACGCTCAAATAATCCAGCCTAATCAGAGAAAACTCTAAGGAACAGTCAAATAATTATTGCGATTATTGACGGTGACCCAACCAGATTACCAGGCATGTCGCGCGAATGGAGGAAACGCGACACGCCCCCATATCTAAAGCTCTATCTGCCGCAACTTAACAAACATCACTTTAGAAAATTCTGATCCTAACAATACATGTTAATGAATAATTTGAAATCCGTGTAGATTACGCAAAGTTTCAGTGAAACTGGGTATGAGTTTAATTATTTTGGTTAAATTTGCAAAGAATAAGGTTATTATGCCAGCTCCTTCCCTATTTCCACAGGAGCAGGGTGCGCCGTGTGAATGGAGAAAAGCACGACGCACCCCTCGCGGATCTAAAGTGATGTTTGTCACGTCTCTTGGAACCAGAACACACCTCACTCACATCCTGTGCGAGCCCCAGATGTTCTGCTCAAAATCGTTTCAAATTCTCACTTTAGAATCTACAATGCAAGAATCAACCATCGAACAGATAACATATAAGCACCGACCGTTGCGTCAATAATTATTACCAGCTATCCCTATTTTCCTGCCTATAGTGCGGAATATATTGCCCCCAATCGCAACAGGGATTGCACGGCTCTGGCTCAGGCTGCTCTGGCTCAGGTTCGGGCAAGGGTTCTGGATCTGGCTTACACTCCGGTGGCCGCTCATCTATAGAACAATCACTACTTCCGCCCCCGTCCCCACGTCCTGGAGAGAAAGCGTCATCGCAGTCATACTTATCCTCATGCGCCTTAATATCCTTTTCCAGACCATTAATACGGTCAACGAGAGCCTCCCGGCGCCTTTCGAGTTCCTCTCTTCTTTGCTCCAAATGCTCCGGAGAGCACCTTCCACTTTCCTTGTCTCTCAAATATTGCTCAAGATCTCTATTATATTTGTCAACATCAGAGCGCAATTTTCCTAACTCTCTATCCAGCCTACAATGTTCCCTATCGCCTTCAATGTCGCGGATACGAGACCTATCCAGCCTGTTACAGAGATCTCCGATACGTTCGCCAAGACTGCTCATGCCGGATAAACCACTACGCACACGCGCAGTAGCGCATCCCGAATAAGCTGCAGAACCTGAGCTTTGAAAAAAGTCCCTAAACTTGTCGCCTAGACTATAGTCGTAGCTATATCTGCTAACATCCACCCCGGAAGAAGCCGCCCCTAAAAGACCATGACTCATAGTTTCCTCCACTCTATTTAGCACCCTATATTCAGCGCTCCATTCGCTGCAAGGCTAGCATGTGAAACTAGGTAAATATATCCGTATTAAATACGTAGGAAGGTAGCTTTTCTAATTATTGCAAAACAGTATTGCGTATAACTAAATGAATATTAGATAGGCTGGATGAGCGTAAATTAATATATGACATAACTTGTTTGCTATTTTGGCAAGTTCTATAAAGCCGACCGGCTAACCAAATGCGTAACACAGAACTCAGGCAAACCGGTCAAAGTGAGCTTGATGATAAATTAACAGATCAAATTAGCCACGCCTGTGATAATGATCATAATTGCTGGCGTAAGAAGAACCGTTATAATATCCTCTTAGCACTGCGGCATCCGGTTGAATATTGTTATGGCCTGATGAGAATAAACCACCCCCATGAGAATGCGTAGCACCATCATTATGCGCTTCAACCTCAGGCATCAGTGCCTTTAACCTGGCCAGCAATCTGTCTTTTCTCTCCAGATAATATCCCTCAAGCGCGGTTCCCCTAAATTTTTCAATATTTTCCTGATTGGTTTTCATATCTTGCATAAGTTTATTCATTTTTTTTGATAAATCAGCATGTTTTTGTCTGCCAAAGTCAAAATTTTTAATAAATGCTGATGCTGCGATTGCTCCCCATACCATATTTCCATCCTCCATATTTCATTAAACATTGTGACTTGGCTATGGTAGATTTATTAAACGGGTTTGAAAATCCGTAGTAAATACCTAGAAATTTATGAGGCTTTCGTGGCCAAATTGGGATTTGACGCCTATATTAGGGAATTTAAGATAATTAGTCGGTCGTGAAGATTTATCGCTCAGAAGTCAGAGGGCGGAAATCAGAAATCAGAAGTCGGAAGTTGAATTTATGAGGAAAAAGGATAGTGTGCGTGGCGGGCGGCTTCTAACATCAATTGCAACAGAAGCTTTGGCCTTGCTCAGCATGACACAATGTTTAACCCTAGCATAAACTCAACAGTCCACGCCCCACATTCACTCTCCCAGTCACTTCATAGTCCCTCACAATCACCTATCCCCCGACCATTCATCCTACGAACCGCACTCTGCACCTCCCTCAAAAAATCACACCCTATGCCCCCTAAAAAACCACACCCCACAATCAAATAACTGACTTTCGGGATAAAATACCACTCGCACTTTGCAAAAGAAAGAACTTTGAAACAGTTATAATTATTGACTAAATATTTGAAGTGATAAACAGCGAGGGCATTGGCGTGGGAAAAAGGAGAAAGCAAGCTAAGAGAGAAAAATTATCCTTGCCTCCAACCATTCTTACTCCAAAACCACACCACACCCCC
>WFXU01000058.1 GCA_015490455.1 Hyphomicrobiales bacterium | reverse complement strand
GAGCGCCAAAGCCGGACTTGGCACTAATGGCTATAAATCAATTTCGGGTTCTGTTGGCGTGGGCGGTAAGTTTTGATAGGTTGAGGGCGAATGGCGCCCTTGCTAATTCAAATTAGCAGGGGCGTTAATCTAATCAGAAATCAGAAGTCGGAAGTCAGAAGTCACAAAAATATCCATAGCAAAATTGCAAGAAAACTACACATAAATGCGAGTGCACAGCAAAGGATATGAAGGAATTAGCAGCATCCTTTTCACCCGCTCACCAAATCGAAACTAATATATTTCTGCCCTCTGCCTTTCGCCTTCCAATTTCTGGTTTCCGCAAATATCAATGTGATAAAATTTTTTACGAGACGACAAATTATTTTATGCCCATTATTTTTAACAGTCTTTTTTTTAAGCGTTGGCGGAAATATTTATAATAAAGTTCATTAGTCATTACATGGCGATAAACTCGCGCAAAGGGCAGAAGCGAAATTAAGTTCCAAGGCTTATTAGGACCAGTATAATGCACAATATAAGGGTCTAGCGCCTCTATTGCCTTGCTAGCAGCTAACATATTCCAGCGTCCATCAAGCTCCTTAAAATTATTGGCAAAAATATAATTTAATATTTGCTGATCATTTGTTAGACGAGGTAAAGCGCCTACTTTTTCAAGCTCTAAAAGAGTTTTTACCATATTTTTTTTACGCCATTTTTCTAAATCAATAAGCAACATGCCAGAGTTAAAATATTTATCCGCAGAATCTAATAGATCTTTATTGTGTTTTATATCTCTGCCATTTGACCAGCGTAAACCATGCGCGTCTTTCACCGCCCCAAGAGGATAATTATCTAACTTAACCTCATATAGATTTTCAATTGGCGCTCTAATCAGTAAATCGCAATCTAAGTAGATTAGTTTTTTCACTTTCTTATCAATAATTTTATCAAAAATCATTCGCGCATAAGCAACTGAAGAGATATGAGAAGTGTAAGGAAGACTATTTGCAAAATATTGATAATCCTTATTATTAGAAATATCATAATGAATGATTTTTGCGCCAAATTCTTTACTTATTTCTTCTAAAACTATTTTGCCATTCTGGCTTAAACCCGGATAACAAAGATGAAATATTAAGTTTTTTCTTTGATGCGTTGTCAGACAAACAGAACGCATGGTTGCGTAGGCAGGGGGATAGAATTTCTCATCAAAACAAAGGGCTATATGAATTTGCTTTTCTTCTTTACTTCCCGTTTTTTTTATCATTAGAATACCTTAAGCATAATTATATAAGCTCATTAAATCCTTCTATATTAAACTCTAACATTATTGACAATTATTAACTTGCCAAATAGAGGTTGGCACTACAGATTGCACATTTAATTTAGCCTATATGCGAATGGATTGAGAGGAAATAATGATATTTAAGCAACGATTAGCTGTCATCGGTTGGTGGTTGCTGATAATATTGTTGACTATATTTACCCCAATTTCGAGCACATTCGCTTCTATCATTCTTTTAATTATAGCCTTAATGCTGCTGCCGACTATTTTTTTGCAACAAAGGCTTGATCTTTTACGTAAAGAAGCTTTTATCAGCATTTGGTTTGTTGCTTTTCTGATTCTTGGTTTAAGTTTTGCAGTAACAGCTGAACAACCATACGACATTATTTATATTTTTAATTTTTTACCATTCATTTTTGCTATTCCAGTTTATTTTATCGCTCGTAATTTAGCTAATCCAAAAACAATATCTATCATTTTATTTTTATGTCTTGGCGGAGCTTTTATTTCAGTTGCCGTTGGAGTTTTTGATATATATGTGCGCGGTTTTGCTCGCTCAGAAGGATATTATTCCGGCGCTCTAGTAATAGCCAGAATAGGATTATTATTTGGCTTTCTGGCAACTAGTGGTTTTTTCATTATCGAGGGAGCAAAGAGATATATTTTCCTGTTGGGACCAATATTTGGTCTTATGGCAATAATTTTGGGGGGGGCGCGCGCTTCATTTTTAATATTTCCAATATTGGCTTTATTATTTTTATTATTTTTAATTTTTGATAAAAAACAAAAACATCGTTTTTTAATCGCTGCATCAATTATTATGGCAAGCATCGGGGTTGCTTTATTTATGTTTTTTCTGGCTGGAGATAACCGGATTATAACTACGTTTAATTCTGTAATGGCAACTTTTTTAGGAGGAGAAGTAGATGCCAGCACCCAAGTGCGCCTTGAATTTTATGCCGCCGGCTGGGAGCTTTTCAAACAATCCCCCTGGCTCGGATATGGTTGGGCTGATATTCCCGAAATGGCGTTTACCATACTTAATGAAGACGATTATGAAACCTATTCCCTTGATTTTTTTGACTTCCATAATGATTTTTTGAATTTTGCAGTAGCTGCCGGAATTATTGGGGTGGGGGTTTTGTGCGCCTTTCTCTTTGCGCCTATTATTTCGGCACTAAAATCCCCAAAAGACAGCCTATTTGTAATCCGACTATATGCAATTAGCATAATCATTCTGGTTTATGCTCTTTCTGGCCTTACAGATATATCGTTGGGTTTTGATAGATATACAGCAATATTTACTATGACAATTGCTATAATTTTAGGCGCATTTCGCGAAAAACCAATTTCCACTTAGCCGAATAAACCAAACAGATTTAGGCAATATTTCAGTATATTTTAATAAGGACACTTCCTAAATCACGCTACCATAATCATATTTATTTTGCTCTATTTCATGTCCTTCTTCAGATATTCAAGTCCGGTAAGTAGCCCGATTGGGGTGTTTTTTAATGAACCCTTAAAGCGGAATTTGTGGCTTAATTTATGTACTGGCAAGATTTCTTGTCGTTTAGTTGAAATATTAAATTTATTAACATCTGTTTCAAATGGAGTGCTTTGAATAATATGAGGTCCATTTGCTGATAATTTTGGCACATTTTGCCATGTTTTTCTAATCTCTTCATCATTATTTACCAGCATTTCAAATAAATATTCCATCCAATAATAATGGTGCGGATACTTAAAACAGCGCCAATAATTTTCTACAATTTCCAGCCATTTATCGGTTAAATAAGTTCTTTTATCACTGGCGATAAACCATATTTCTGATAGGCGATATGGTCTTGGATCGGAAAACATAAAAATTCCTTTCCCCATCGCTTTATAAATCCAATCATCTAATGGCTGCTGGCAAAATAATGTAGCATCTGCCCAAACCCCACCATGCTCATTAAGTAGGCTTAAACGCGCAATATTAGCGCGGGCGGTTCTTGAGGCTTTTGGTGCATATATTTGACTATATTTTGGGGCAAAATCTTTAATATTGCTCTCATCAAGCAGATGAATTTTCCAACCCTTATTTTTTTCCTGCCAAGATTTAGCGCAAGCCTGAACAATATTTGGGGCTTTATCCCAACCTTGTTGCCAGAGCATCCAGATATTTTTTGGAATTGGTGGTCTTTGTTCTGGCTGTGGTTTTTTAGCAAAATTTTCAAAGGGAAGAATTATCTCATTTATGACCTCTTTATTAGTATAATCGGGTCGTTTTTCATTCTTATTAAGCATAGCCCCAAATAAACGCTTATATTTATTAAAGAAAAAGCGGTTATAATCGGCTCTTTTGTAAATATTATGTTGCAAATATTCCTCCAAAATTTACCATTTTTCTAAATAATATTATCGCTAAATTTCTAATATAAAATCCATAAAAATTGCAAAATAATCTATTTTAGCCCTTCCCCTCTTTAATTATCTTGCCTATAAAGCGCACTTAGCAACAAGGTTGAAATTATTAACCCTTTAAGTTCTCGCTTAAAGGGTTAATGCGCGCATAAGGAAAATATATGCCAAAACGCACCGATATAAGATCTATT
Organism: Hyphomicrobiales bacterium; assembly: GCA_015490455.1. Classification (GTDB taxonomy): domain Bacteria; phylum Pseudomonadota; class Alphaproteobacteria; order Rhizobiales; family Devosiaceae; genus S141-66. Next base: position 15,838 of record WFXU01000058.1, on the reverse strand, counting down.
CTCATAATTGGCGCCGGCCCCATTATTATTGGTCAGGCCTGTGAATTTGATTATTCTGGAACCCAAGCCTGTAAGGCCCTCAAAGAAGAAGGCTATCGGGTTATTTTGGTCAATTCCAATCCTGCAACAATAATGACCGATCCGGATTTAGCCGATATAACTTATATGGAGCCTATCATCCCTGAAATTGTTGCCAAAATAATTGAAAAAGAAAGGCCAGATGCCATATTGCCAACAATGGGCGGGCAAACCGCGCTTAATTGCGCCCTATCATTACGTAAAATGGGGGTGCTTAAACAATATAATGTTGAAATGATTGGCGCTAGAGCCAAAGCGATAGACAAGGCGGAGGATAGAGAATTATTTCGTTCTGCCATGAAAAAAATTGGTCTTGAAACTCCGCGCTCCATGCTGGCGCATAATATTTCTGAAGCGCTTAAGGCGCTAGAAATTATTGGCTTACCGGCAATAATTCGCCCTTCCTTTACGCTTGGCGGCACCGGCGGGGGAATTGCTTATAATAAAGAAGAATATTTAACGATTATTGAGAGCGGCCTTGATGCTTCTCCAACCAGCGAGGTTTTAATTGAGGAATCAATTATTGGCTGGAAAGAATATGAAATGGAGGTTGTGCGCGATAAAAAGGATAATTGCATTATCGTTTGCTCAATTGAAAATATTGATCCTATGGGGGTGCATACAGGCGATTCTATTACTGTGGCTCCTGCCCTCACCCTAACTGATAAAGAATATCAGATTATGCGTGATGCCTCATTGGCGGTTTTGCGTGAAATTGGGGTTGAGACAGGCGGCTCTAACGTGCAATTTGCGGTTAACCCAAAAGATGGCCGTTTAGTGGTAATTGAAATGAACCCACGAGTTTCGCGCTCTTCTGCTTTGGCCTCAAAAGCAACCGGCTTTCCCATTGCAAAAATAGCGGCAAAACTTGCTATTGGCTATACGCTTGATGAGTTAGAAAATGACATAACAAAGGGTGCAACTCCCGCTTCGTTTGAACCGACCATTGATTATATTGTTACTAAAATACCACGTTTTGCTTTTGAAAAATTCACCGGAGCCGATAATAGGCTTGGCACATCAATGAAATCTGTTGGTGAGGCAATGGCTATTGGGCGCACTTTTGCCGAAAGTTTGCAAAAAGCCCTACGTTCTTTAGAAACTGGGCTTAGCGGTCTTAATGAAGTAAAAATAGAAGGGCTTGGTGAGGGCGATGATGAAAATGCAATTAGGGCAGCTTTAGCAAAACCAACTCCCTTAAGAATCTTACAAATTGCCCAAGCGATGCGCTTAGGCTTAGATGATGAAACAATATATCAAACCTGTTTTGTTGATAAATGGTTTTTGCGTCAAATTCGCTCCATAATAGAATTGGAAGAAAAAATTAAAAAATATGGCCTACCTGAAAATAAAGAGCAATTATTAATGCTCAAATCAAAGGGATTTTCTGATGCGCGCTTGGCAGAATTAAGCGCTAAAAGCGTAAGTGAAATAAGAAGATTAAGGCGTAAATTAAATATTAGGCCCGTTTATAAGCGAATAGATAGTTGCGCGGCCGAATTTACTTCTCCCACTCCCTATATGTATTCAACTTATGAAGCCGATTTTGATGGAAAATTTATCAGTGAGGCCAAACCAAGCAATAGGGAAAAAATTGTAATTTTGGGTGGCGGGCCAAACCGCATTGGGCAAGGAATAGAATTTGATTATTGTTGTTGCCATGCTGCTTTTGCTCTTTCAGAAGCCGGCTATGAAACTATTATGGTTAATTGTAATCCTGAAACCGTTTCAACCGATTATGATACTTCTGATAGGCTATATTTTGATCCATTAACTGAGGAAGATATTATTGAAATCTTGGAGGTGGAAAAACAAAATGGCTCTCTTAAAGGGGTGATTGTGCAATTTGGCGGACAAACACCATTAAATCTAGCAAATGCCGTTAAAAAAGCAGGAGTGCCTATTTTAGGCACGCAGCCAGAGCAAATTGATTTGGCGGAAGACCGTGATAGATTTATGAAACTGGTTGAAGATTTACAGCTTACTCAGCCAAATAATGGCATTGCTTATTCTTTAGAGCAGGCTCATAAAACCGCTAAAGAGGTTGGCTTTCCCTTTGTCATTCGCCCTTCTTATGTTTTGGGCGGGCGGGCTATGGCAATTATTTATTCAAAAGAGCAATTTGAAAATTATATTAATTCGACTTTAAGCGAAATAGTGCCACCAGAACTTAGAGCTAAATATCCAAATGACAAATATAAACAAATAAATTCCACGCTTAGCAATAATCCCTTATTATTTGATAGCTATCTGGAAAGGGCAATTGAGGTTGATGTTGACTGTCTGTGCGATAAGGAAAATGTCTATATTGCGGCAATAATGGAACATATTGAAGAGGCTGGTATTCATTCTGGCGATAGTGCCTGCTCCCTTCCTCCCCATTCGCTCTCAAAAGATATAATAGAAGAAATAAAACGACAAACCAGAGCACTTGCACTTAAACTGGAAGTGGGCGGCTTAATGAATGTGCAATATGCAATCAAAGATGATATTATATATATTCTTGAAGTTAATCCCCGAGCTTCACGCACAGTGCCCTTTGTGGCAAAGGTAATTAACGAACCAATAGCTAAAATTGCCTCCAAAATTATGGCCGGCACCAGCTTGAGCAGCTTTAATCTTAAAGAAAAAGATTTTGAACATATCGCAATCAAAGAGGCTGTATTTCCTTTTGCGCGTTTTGCAGGGGTTGATACTATGCTTGGGCCGGAAATGCGTTCAACCGGTGAAGTAATTGGTTTGGATGAAAATTTTGGTATAGCCTATGCTAAATCTCAATTGGCTAGCGGCAGTAAAGTTCCGCTTAAGGGGACTTTATTTGTTTCGGTGCGCGATGATGATAAAGCAGCGATAGTGCCGGCAATAAAGACTATGAAACAATTGGGTTTTAATATTATAGCTACTTCTGGCACGCAAAAATATTTGGAGCAACGGGGTATAGAATGTAAAAAAATAAATAAGGTCTTAGAGGGACAGCCGCACATTGTTGATGCAATTAAAAATGGTGAAGTTGATATGGTAATAAACACTACTAAGGGCACAAAGGCTATTTCTGATAGTAAGACTTTGCGCCGGGCGGCACTATTAGGCAAAATCCCCTATTATACGACAATCGCAGGAGCAAAGGCAGCAGTTGAAGGAATTATCGCCTATAAGCGAGGCGAACTTGGCGTTAGGCCGTTACAGGATTATTTTTCTTCCTGATTTACCTCTGATCTAATAATTTTTATTTTTCCCTTTAGCCTTCCCTTATTGGCCAGATCGCGTAATCTTTCTATGCTTATCACACTTAATTCCTGCCCGGAGGCCAATAATAATTTATTATCAATATCAACAATATCTTTAGCCACAATATCGTGCACTTTTAATAGGCCAGGCAATAAATATAGAACTAATTTGTCATTTCCTATTTTTTCTTCAACTTCCAATAGTTCAATATAACAGGTTTTTAGAATCTCCAAATCATATTCCTGTTTGTGAGCCGCCAATTTCATAAATCCATCAGCGCGTGTGGTATGTTCACCAGTTGAAGCATCGGCCAGGTCAATTAAAACTTTTAAGATTCTTGAAGATCTTGGTATTTCTTTCCCCTTAATTCCATCTCTTGGCAATCCGGAACCATCAAAACCTTTGCGTGAATATCTTATCGCTTCTGCTACTCCACGCATTCTTTCAATATTATATATTAATTGATAGGCAGTTTGCGCGCTTTCATCAATTAATTCTTGCTCTTCATCATTAAGGGGCTCATTATGCGCATATTTAAGTGCCAATTCATCGGGTAGACTGACAATGCCCAAAGGATATAGCATTGCTGCTAAATCAAGTTCCCAAGGGCGTTTTACTTTTAATTTTGGGGCAATTCGCCTGGCCCAGCGCTGCACTTTAGCTGCTTTTTGAAAAAGTTCCGGTCTTGCCAGAGCAAGCACATCGGTCAGCATTTTTATGCCACCCAATAATATTTGCTCCTGCTCTTTTTTTGCTGCAAATAATTCCTGACTTTTTTCTTCAATCAAGCTTTCGGCTGCTTTTCTTGCCTTTTTCTCCCTATGCAATCTTATTTTTAATGCCGTAGCGCTTAATTTATCGGGGCTTTTTTCTTCAAGGTAAACATGATGCATTGACAATTATCCTGTTCTTGCAAATCTTCTCTTATAAGTTCATATTTTGCGCCAAATATTTCTATTGCGCCTAAAATCATGCCTTCGGCCAAATCACCCATTCCGCGCGCGGATTTATAATTCAAAATAAGGCCTTCATCTAAGGTTCTTTGCGTTGATATTTCTGGCAATTGCGCATCTTCATAAAGCTTTCTGACTTCTACGTGAATATAATCATTGACATTTTCTAATAGAGTCAGAGCATCATCAATATTTTCAAAATATTTAGGGAAAAGAGTTTGAAAACGCGTAACCAAATATTGTCCAAAAATTTTGACCAAAATATCGGCTTCAATATTAGTTATAGCCGATAAATTTTTTGTAAGAGCAACAATTTCACCATGAGGATAGGTTCCGATAGAAGTATATGCGCCGCCTGAAGCCAGATCAGACTTTTTGATTATCTCCTCTGTTACATCATAGCCAAATTTTTCATCAACCATTTCTAAAAATTCTACAAAAACTATTCCCTTCAAAAGCTGCTTCCCTCTAGTAACTATATCATAAACACCCTCCTTAATATTAGTGCTAATTTACATAATTTATTTGAATAAAGCGCTAAGTGGTTCACCTGACATATTTTGGATTTGTTCTAGAGCTTTTAATTAAAAATAAATCCGGTTGTAAATATTATTTAATTTTGCTATTAAGACTTATCGATAACTGCGGCTATATGACTAAATAGCGTAAAGATTATTTTACGATTCCAATGTCTCTATCCAAAATTTTCGATTAACTGTTTCTATGCAATTGTAGAAATTAAATTATTTTAGACTATTCGAAAGGCAACTATTATGGCTACTGGTACCGTTAAATGGTTCAACGGACAAAAAGGCTTCGGCTTTATTCAACCTGATGAAGGCGGCGCTGACGTGTTTGTTCACATTTCGGCAGTTCAATCCTCAGGTTTGAATGGCCTTGATGAGGGACAAAAGATAAATTATGAGATAGTAGAAGATAGCCGCACAGGTAAATCTGCTGCCAATAATCTTTCTATTGCTTAAATTAAAATTTTTATTATTTTAATAATGGTCCGGCGTGATATTCATGCCGGATTTTTACTTAACATTCAAAATATTATTGTCATAGCAAATTTGATTTTACTAATGGCTAAATCAAAGGAGAGAAAAATGGAAAAAATTCCGATGACAATTGAGGGACACAAAAAATTATCAGAAGAATTTTCCCGTCGCACCTCTATTGACAGGCCGGCTATTATCGCCGCTATTTCTGAAGCGCGCGCACATGGCGATCTCTCTGAAAATGCAGAATATCACGCGGCCAAAGAACAACAAAGCCTTAATGAGGGACGCATTAAGGAGCTGGAATCACTTTTGGCCTTAGCAGAAATAATTGACGTTAGTAAACTTAGCGGACCTAAGATAAAATTTGGGGCAACTGTTACTATTATGGACGAGGAAACGGAAGAAGAAAAAACATGGCAGATTGTTGGCGACCCCGAATCAGACGCTGAAGCGGGTAAAATATCAATTTCTTCTCCCATAGCCCGCGCGCTTATTTCTAAAGAAGAGGGTGATTTCATTGAGGTGAGAACACCAGGTGGCATACGTTCCTATGAAATTATCAAGGTGAAATATATTTAACTTATCAATATATTAAATATACGCCCCACCAGCGCAATTTGGAATTATTAATTTATAAATTATGATTATTTAGGTTAAATTGTACAGTAAGTTTACAAAATTATTCATAGGGTTATAATTTTTTAACTCACATCTTAAGCGGCAAATAAAGAGGCTTTAATATTATGCATAATAAACTTATGATTATTGGTTCTGGCCCTGCGGGATATAGTGCGGCAATTTACGGCGCGCGCGCTATGCTTGAACCTGTTATATTTGAAGGTATCCAGCCCGGCGGACAATTAACCATTACTTCTGATATAGAAAATTATCCCGGCTTTGCAGAGCCAATAGGGGGTCCCTGGCTGATGGAACAAATGAAACAGCAGGCTCAAAATGTGGGTGCGCAGATTATTGCTGATATTATTACTGAGGTAAAATTAGATGAACGCCCTTTTACCCTAATTGGCGATAGTGGCACAAAATATAGTTGTGATGCTTTAATCATAGCGACCGGCGCGCAAGCAAAATGGCTTGGCTTACCAAGTGAAGAAAAATATAAAGGATATGGTGTTTCTGCCTGTGCGACATGTGATGGATTTTTTTATAAAGATAAAAAGGTTTTGGTTGTTGGCGGAGGAAATAGTGCGGCTGAAGAGGCGTTATTTTTGACCAAATTTGCCAATAAGGTCGTATTGGTTCATCGCCGCAATGAACTAAGAGCAGAAAAAATACTGCAAAAACGTCTCTTTGCTAATGAAAAAATAGAAATTATTTGGGATAGCGAATTAGTGGAAGTGGTTGGAAGTGAAAATTTTCCTCTCTCGGTTAGGGGAGCAAAAATAAAAAATGTAAAAACTAATGAAATAAGTGAACATGAATTTGATGGTATATTTATTGCCATTGGCCATGCCCCATCAACAAATTTATTCATAGATAAATTAGAAATGAAAAGGGGAGGATATTTAGTTACTGCCCCCGATTCTACCGCTACAAATATTGAGGGGGTTTTTGCTGCTGGCGATGTAACGGATGATAAATATCGCCAGGCCATAACGGCAGCCGGGATGGGCTGTATGGCCGCGCTTGAAGCAGAAAAATTCCTTGAAGAACAAGGTTGAGATATAAATATAATATCTTCCCAAAGGAAAATTATGTTTGACTGGGATAAATTAAGAATATTTCATGCGGTTGCGGAGGCTGGCTCATTTACTCACGCGGTAGAAAGGCTGGGTATGAGCCAGCCGGCAATTTCACGACAAATTTCAGCACTTGAAGAAGATCTGAAGATAAAATTATTTATTCGCCATGCGCGCGGCCTCGTCCTGACCGAAGCAGGGGAGCAGCTTTTTAGAACAGCACAAAAAATGAATTGGGAACTACAACAGGTTGAAGAACAAATAAGCGAAATCCAAAATGTGCCCGCTGGCCCGCTAATTGTCACCACAACTGTTGGGTTGGGGGCTACCTGGCTTGCTCCCAGAATTAATGAATTTCTTTCTCTTTATCCAACTATTGAACTACAAATTAAACTGCAAGATACGGAATTAGATTTGGCTATGCGTGAGGCCGATGTTGCAATTCGCCTACACCGCCCTACTCAATCGGAAATGATACAAAGAAAATTATTCACTGTGCATTTTCATATATATGCTTCTAAATCATATTTGGCAAAATATGGTGAACCAAAAACCATTGAGCGACTAGATGAACATAGAATTATAAGTTTTGGCGAACCAGCACCCTCATTTCTTGGTGATATAAATTATTTAGAGCGCTTAGGACATAAGGATAGCACACCAAGAAGGGTTGCCCTGAAAGTAAATTCAATTTATGGCATGTTACAGGCAGTGCGCGCAGGCATTGGCATTGCCATGTTGCCCGATTATGCAACAAGGGGAGAACCCGAATTGGCGCAAATTCTAAGCCAGGTAAAATTACCCGAATTTGAAACTTTCTTTGTTTATCCGCCAACATTGAAAAATTCAAAACGGGTTGGGGCTTTTAGAGATTTTCTGGTTAAAAAGTCCCGTCAATGGTCATATTAATCTATTTTTGGTCGGTATAGACTAATCTTCATTCTTAAATGGCTGCATTCCCTGATTGGCTAATTTATCGGCAATTTCATTCAGTTCATTACCAGCGTGTCCCTTTACCCAGTGCCAATCTATATTGTGGCGTTTAACTTCCTCATCAAGCTGCCGCCACAATTCCGCATTTTTAACCGGCCTTTTATTTGCCGTTTTCCAGCCATTTTTTTTCCAACTATTTATCCATTTTGTAAGTCCGTCCTTTAGATATTTACTGTCCGTATGCAATTCAACATTGCAACTATGTTTAAGAGCCTTAAGCGCATTTATTGCCGCCATTAATTCCATTCGGTTATTGGTTGTTTCCTTTGCCCCGCCTTTTAGTTTCTTTACATGTTGATTATATTGCAAAACCGCTCCCCAACCTCCCGGTCCTGGATTGCCCGAACAGGCACCATCAGTATATATAATTACCTTTTTTGTCATTTTGCCCACTATCTTAATTCTTTTGGCAAATTAAAGGAAATATTTTCCTGAGCAACAATATTTGATATCACCTCAATATTATAGCGCTTATTAAATGCTGCTATTATTTCGTCCACCAAAATTTCCGGCGCAGATGCCCCCGCCGTTATTCCAAGCCTACTAATTCCGTTAAAATTATCCCATTCAATATCGCTTGAGCGTTGTAATAAAAAGGTCTTTTTGCAGCCCGCCCTTTCGGCAACCTCAACTAAACGCATTGAATTTGAAGAATTTAGCGCTCCAACCACAATTAGCGCTTCAACATCTGGGGCAACCTGTTTTACCGCCTCTTGCCGGTTGGTTGTAGCATAGCAAATATCTTGTCTTTTTTGCTCCTTGAGGTTAGAAAAACGTTTTTTTAGAGTGCTAACAATTAAAGCCGTATCATCAAGAGAAAGAGTAGTTTGGGTAATATAGGCAATTTTGTCAGGATTTTTAACTTCTAATTTTTCTGCCTCCTTCGCCGTTTCAACTAAATATATAGCCCCCTTTTCTAACTGTCCCATTGTGCCAACAACCTCTGGATGTCCCTTATGCCCAATTAAAATTATCTCATATCCTTGCTTATATAATTTTTGCGCTTCAATATGTACTTTGGAAACTAGCGGGCAAGTGGCATCAATAAAAAACATATTGCGTTTTTTAGCTTCTTGTGGAACGGTCTTTGCCACACCATGAGCTGAAAAAATTACCGGAGCATTGATATTATCAATCTCGCTTAGCTCCTCAACAAATATTGCCCCCTTCTTCCTTAATCCATCAACAACATATTTATTATGCACTATTTCATGTCTTACATATATAGGCGCGCCATATTTTTTTAACGCCAATTCAACAATTTGCACCGCCCTATCAACCCCAGCACAAAAGCCTCGGGGCGCACAAAGAATTATTTTTAATTTTGGTAAATTATTCATATTTATTTGATGCGGTTAGCTTAAGCCTAAGTCAAGTCAGATATTGACTTAAACTAAAATGATGCACAAATATAGCGAAACCAATAGCAAATAGTAAGATAAATTAAAGTAAATAACCATGGTGCATATAGAAGAACAAATTTTTGCGATTTTTTCCGCTAATGGTTCTTCTAAAATGAGCCCTGAGCAGCAAGCATTGCTAGTCGGTAAGGCCAGATGGATTGCAGAAATTGCTAAAGCCAATATTAAAACAGTTCCAACTATTTGCATAACTAGGAAAGCTTGGGAAGCGCTTAAGGCCGAGCGCAAAGGAGAAAATACCTACCTAAGAAATATTTGGGTTAAAACTTTGCTCAAACTCGTTGAGCCAGGAAAATCCCCGCCCCTTCTTGCCGTGCGCACCTCGGCCCTTAATCATAATATAGGCTTAATGCGCGCAAAATTAAATATTAAACCCCCCGCAACCCCCGAACAGGCAGTTAGCGAAGATAGCGTCTTAGTTAGAGCGATAGATTTTGCCTTTTCTTCATATGAGACAAATAGTCCCATTTGGTCAAATAATATATTAAATAGCGAAATAGACAGACAGATTATTATTATTCAGGCAATGGCAAAGGGGGATTTATTTGAATTTTATTCACGAAATTTACAAACAGGAGAAATTGGTCCCCTGTCAACTATGGGCGAAATGCAAGGGAATATGCCTAAAAATGCAAAGGAAATAGCTTCTATAGTTGATAAAATTGCCGGTCATCATATGTTATGTTTGGTTTCCGTTGAAAATGAGGAAGCAATTTTTCTTTCAGCACGAACTATCGAAGCGAGCATTGCCGCCAAATTAGAAGCGGCCGTAGATAGGGTTGAAGCAGGATATTGGTCACCTAAAACTGCTATAAAGCGCTTGGATATTGAACATATTCCTTCTCTGTTACATCCACGCTTGGCAAGGGATATAAATCTTAAACCGGTTGGGGTTGGGCTTGGAGTTTCTCCCGGCGCTGCCAGCGGCAAAATAGTCTTTAGTGCGGAAGACGCTATTCGCGCACATGCGCGCGGACAGCCCGTTATATTGGTCGCAACCGAAACGGGACCAGCCGATATTGATGGTATGATGGCAGCAAATGGTATTTTGACCTCGCGGGGGGGTAATAATTCTCACGCGGCAATTATTGCGCGGGTAGCGGCAAAACCCTGTATAGCAGGAGCAGGTTCGCTTGAAGTTGATAAAGCCAATTCTATATGCCGGATTGGAGAAAAATTTTTTCGCATAGGTGACTGGATCACTATTGATGGAGCAGATGGGCGTATTTTTGCCGGCTCACTCCCCCTATTGCAACCCGATATGGGAGTGGCGATTACAAAATTATTAAATTGGTCTGATGGCTCACGCACTATTGCGGTTCGCGCTAATGTAGAAACTGTGGAATCTGCAATTACCGCTCTTAATTTTGGTGCTGAGGGAATAGGGCTGGCTAGATCCGAACATATGTTTTTTACACATGAAAGAATGATTGCTTTACGCCGCCTAATATTAAGCGAAAATGAAGAAGAAAGAAAATTAGCTCTTAAAGGGCTGGTAGAATATCAAAGTAAAGATTATGCAAAATTATTTTCCACTATGGGTGCAAGACCCGTAACAGTTCGCTTATTTGACCCTCCCTTACATGAATTTTTGCCCAAAAGCGAAGAAGATATTGAAGAAACCGCCTTTCAGCTTTCCCTAACCGTTGAAGAAATAAAAGCACGTCTTGAAAAATTGGGGGAAGTAAATCCAATGCTTGGCAATAGGGGATGTAGATTAGCAATTTCGCACCCCGAAATTTTGCAAATGCAAATTCACGCTTTATTTCAGGGAGCAAGAAGCGCAAGCAAAGAAACATCAATGCAGGTTAATCTAGAAATTATGGTTCCCTTTATAGCTTCAGTTAGGGAGGTTGCTTGGCTGAGGGCAAGAATTAGAGACATAGCCGAAAGGGAAAAAAACAAAGAAATTATACCTAAATATTCCTTTGGGACGATGATTGAATTGCCCCGAGCTGCCCTAAGAGCAGCCGAAATTGCACCATTAGTGGATTTTTTCTCTTTTGGAACAAATGATTTAACTCAAACCTGCTTTGGCATATCACGCGATGATGCGCCATCTTTTTTAGCCATTTATAAGCGTAAAGCCATATATGATAATGACCCATTTACAACTATTGATAAGAGAGGGGTTGGAGAATTAATAAAAATTGCTATTGATCGGGGTAGAAAAGCTAATCCTACGCTTAAAATTGGCATTTGCGGCGAGCATGCCGGTGATTCGGCTTCAATTAAATTTTTCGCTAAATTGGGAATTGACTATGTTAGCTGCGCCCCATATAGGGTGCCTATTGCACGTTTGGCTCTGGCGCAGGCTGAGGAATGATTTTCACAATTTTACCTTATTAGTAACAAGATTTTATCCAAAATCTGACTTATTTTTGTTTACCAGATATCAAGGTTAATTTTTTATAATCAGATTTGCAAGGCGTAATCGGATTGTAATCTGGTTTTTTGCGCAAATTTGTTAGTAGTGAGTAAATAGTCAATGGCCTGCATTTTTTGCACCTTAAGAGTAATTGTCGCGCAAAAAAATCTTTCAATTTTGCAAAGATTATTGACAATATTATTTGGCATTTTCTTTTTTATTTTCACAACAAGCGCAATTAAAAATCCTGAAAATAACAATCTTGCAGAACTGCTTTATCCGGAAATAAATAATTCTCTTACTTTTTCCGATATGGATAATATAAATAATATAATTAACAGTCCGGTTGATGAAATATTTAGTGCAAATATTTTTTCCGGCCCAAATCGATCTATAAAGGTAAGTCGCAAAAGGCCTAAAGAAGATTTATTAGAATTTACCAGCAAATTTGCCGCTGCCCGTATGCAAATTGCTGCTCTACGCAGGGTAGAAAATATTAATAATAAAACCATCAGACTAGCCAATATTAAGCCTGATTATGTTATTAGACAAATGTCAATCGGTGTGAGCGATATCCCCCTGATGAGCGCTGCTCTCAAAGCAATTAATGAGGCAGATAGCTTAAATTCGGAACAGCCTGTGCCACAAATAATTTCAACTAAACTTGCCTATGTTCGGGCAAATACTCCGGCAACAAAATTTACCACTCCAACAACTATTAGCGTTTCAAATAAACAATTAGAATGTCTGGCAACAGCAATTTATTTTGAAGCGCGCGGTGAGCCATATCGCGGACAAGTGGCTGTTGCACAAGTTGTGATAAATCGTGTGAAAAACTCACTCTATCCAAATACAATTTGTGGAGTAGTCTATCAAAATCAAAATAAACGCAATGCTTGTCAATTCTCATTTGCCTGCGATGGAATACCAGAGCGCATAAATGAGAAAAAAGCCTGGAAACGGGCGCAGGAAATAGCCAAAAAAGTAACAAATGGCGAAATTTATTTAACAGAAGTTGCCGATGCTACTCACTATCACGCCACTTATGTAAAGCCAAAATGGGCGGCAAAAATGACCGAATTAACGCAAATCGGCATTCATAAATTTTACCGCTTCAAAAAGGGTTGGATCTGGTCTTAGGGCTTTTCTGTTAGATTGAATTTTTTGCAACTGAGATAATAGAATTAGCGCTAATTATGGGCACTTCAATCCAGGATTTTTCCAATAACCATATTTTCGCATCTTTTGGCTGTTTATTGCGAGTTTTTTGTAATTTTATACCCTTATAGATAATATTATCAGAAATGAGCGCGTTTGAAGAATAAACACCGCTACTGGTTTCAATAATATTTACATAAGTTTCTTTCCCATAGGCTATTTTTTTAATTCTGATATGTCTGATGGGTTCTATAGAAACCGAACTATCGCTTTCTATCCTATATTCTTTATTTTCAAATTTTAATGTCTGGGTAAAATTTTCCTTTGGCAATAATTCATAAGTTTTAGCCAAAACGTGAATAGAGGTGGGGATTGCGAAAGAAACAGCAAAGAAAAAGCCAAATAGGGCAGTATTTTTTATAAATTTTTGCATAATTACACCCGCACCAAAATGAAACAAATAATTAACATTTTGTTAACCATAAGTTTACACTCTGGTCAAAATAAATAATATTTATGGTTAATTTTGCTGTTAGTAGCCTTTATAGCCTTACAGAAACTATAGTTGGTAATTTGCCCATTTGGGCAAAATTAATTTAATGGGCTGATTATTTAATAAAACTTCGCTTTGCTTATTTATTCTGTCGATTCTGACAAAAATAATGGCGCTTTTCTCAATAATCTTGCCGCAAAAGCCAATCATTTTACCCTCACTATAAATTTTGCTAAAATCGGCACCCTTAATATTATGTGCAATTGCAACCCTATTTTTAATATTGGCCCTATGCTGCATTCTGGAAACAATTTCCTGGCCAATATAACACCCCTTTGTAAAATCAACTCCTCCCAAAATATCCATTCCTAAATCATGGGCAAATAATTTATCCGGCAAAAAATCCTCATATAATTCGCCAATTGCTAAATTAATTCTTTTAATGGAAAAATTCTTATAATCATCGCCCCAATTGTCAGTTTGCTCTTTTGGGCAGAAAATATGAAAACCTAAATCCTTATCGCGCGGGTCATAAAAGCTCATTGGCGCCCTTATTTTCTTTTCAGACCAGCCAACCACATATTTTTCGCTAAGATCTAAAAAATCCACATTTGCGCGCATTTTATAAAGGCGCATTCTGCTTAAAAAAGCAGCAATTGATTTTTTGTGAATATCAAGAAAAAAATCACCCCGCCAATAAATGGCTAACCCTTCTGCCAATATTTTACCCTTTGGCGATAATAATGCCCACCATTTTGGTTCATTTTCCTTATTTATAAATTTTACACTAAGCACATTATTTAATAATTTTACCGCGTCCGGACCAAAAATCTTAATAATTGCACGATTTGTTCGAATTAAAGGTGACATAGAGCAACTCCTTTATTAATAGGATAATATAATTAATTTCAGGCGGAAATAAATGGCTTATTATGATGTAATATTTAGAAATGGCACAGTAGTAAATCATGCCGGCATTATGCAATGCGATATTGCAATATGTGGAGAAAAAATTGCCGATATTGGGGATTTAGCAAATGATAGTGCTGATGAGATAATTGACTGTAAAGGATTACATATTTTACCCGGCGTGATTGATACGCAAGTGCATTTTCGTGAACCCGGCCTGACCCATAAGGAAGATTTACGTTCTGGTTCACTTGCTGCGGTAATGGGAGGAGTTACAAGCATATTTGAGATGCCAAACACCAACCCCCTAACCACAACAGAAGAAGCATTTGAAGATAAAATAAACCGCGCCAGTAATAATATGCATTGTGATTTTGCCTTTTATATTGGCGCAACACACAATAATGTTGAACAATTGCCCTTTTTAGAAAAATTACCCGGCTGTGCGGGAATAAAAGTCTTTATGGGCTCTTCTACTGGCGATTTGTTGGTAGCTGATGATGATGGGATTAAAGCAATATTAAACGCAATTTCGCGCCGGGCGGCCTTTCATTCAGAAGATGAATATCGGCTTGAAGCAAGAAAAAACCTACGTCAAAGCGATAATCCTGCCTCGCACCCAATTTGGCGCGATGCGCAAGTGGCGCTTAACAGCACAAAGAGGCTGGTAAATTTAGCTATGGAAACTGGCAAAAAAATTCATATTTTACATATTTCCACTAAGGAAGAAATTGAGTTTTTGCGCGATTATAAACATATAGTTTCCATTGAAGTCACCCCCCACCATTTAACACTTGATGATAGGGATTATCAGACCCTAAAATCATTTGCGCAAATGAATCCGCCAATTCGTAGTGAAGAACATAAGCGGGCTCTTTGGCGAGGGGTTGAAAATTCAATTATTGATATTTTAGGCTCAGACCATGCCCCCCACACTATTGAGGAAAAACAACAGCCCTATCCTAAATCGCCTTCAGGTATGAGTGGGGTTGAAACGCTAGTTCCAATAATGCTTGATCATGTAAATGCCAATCGCTTAAGCTTAATGCGCTTTGTTGATATGACTTCTCATGGGCCAAACCGTTTATTTTCCCTTGCCTCTAAAGGGCGTTTAGCAGTGGGATATGATGCTGATTTAACTATAGTTGATATGCAGCGGGTGAAAATAATTGAGAATGCAAAATTATCTTCGCGCTGTGGCTGGTCTCCTTATGATGGAAAAAAACTAAAGGGCTGGCCTATTGGCACAATTATTCGTGGCAAAAAAATTTGCTGGGAGGGGGAGCTTTTAACCCCTTCCATGGGTCAACCAATCAAATTTGCTTGCTGATATAGTATCCGTAAAGAATTTTATTATTTGGAAATCAGAAGTTTTGTCCTGTCCCGCTATATGTTGACAGTTATTTTCTTGATTGGATTTTGCGATGTCATCTATTTTACGTTATTATAGTGAGAGTTTTAAGCTTTGTGTTATTTCTCGCATTGAACGCGGTGAATTGAGTATTGTTCAAGCCCGCAAGCTTTATAATATTGGCG